>CALJIH010000247.1 GCA_937974135.1 uncultured Cocleimonas sp.
AATCTTTAATTCTTTGTGTATTTGATAACCAACAATTGAACTAATAGATATAAGTGATATGAGACTCAAGCTGATTAAAGCTACGATTATTTTTGTTCTTATAGATACTCCTTTGAGAGCATTTAATTCATTCTTCATGATTTTTTCCTTATTTTTATTTTTATTTTGTGCTACACAAATAATCATTACATAGATTGATATAGATAACTAATTTGTAATTCGAATAGCATATATATCAAATTCAAATTTATTATATGCATAACTTTATATTATATTTACCGAAATTAATTTTCAGAGCATTGTAAATCAACCCCCTTTTTCGTTTAACACATTTTTCTGTGTAGATTTAGAGTGTATTTTTAAAAATTAATTTACTAACTCCACGGCCTTAACTTACAAAAGATTGTATTGATGAGTTTCTCTCTCAATACTTGTATGTTTTGTTCGAGGAATATTGTTTCATGTTAATTAAATATATCGTTAATAATCAAAGGAATTAAAAAATATGTATAAGTTAAAAGAATGTATTATCAAAATTAGTACAGTATGTTTATTAATTGCGTTTAGCTCATTTGCCATAGCAGACACACTAGATGATGTAAAAAAAGCAGGAATGCTTAAGTGTGGTGTAAGTACAGGTCTTGCTGGATTTTCACAAAAAGACGAAGAGGGTAACTGGAGTGGTCTTGATGTTGACGTATGTCGTGGTGTTGCAGCAGCAGTACTTGGCGATGCATCAAAAGTTAGCTACAAGCCTTTAACTGCAAAAGAGCGTTTTACTGCTTTACAGTCTGGTGAGATTGATATTCTATCTCGTAACACTACTTGGACTCACACACGTGATACATCTCTAGGTCTAAACTTCGCGGGTGTTGTTTATTATGACGGCGCTGGTTTCATGGTTAACAAGAACCTTGGTGTAGATAGCGCACTTAAGCTTGACGGTGCAGCAGCATGTATCCAAGCAGGTACTTCTACTGAGCTTGCGATCGCTGATTACTTCCGTGAGAACAACATGAAGTACAAAGTCGTTACTTTTGAAACATCTGATCAAACGCGTTCAGGTTTTGAGTCAGGTCGTTGTGACTTCTTAGTTTCTGATCAATCTCAACTTTACTCTCTACGTATTGGTCTTAAAGATCCAGCTGGTGCGGTAGTTCTACCAGAAGTTATTTCTAAAGAGCCACTAGGTCCTGTAGTTCGCCAAGGCGATGACAAATGGTTCAACATCGTAAAGTGGGTTGTAAACGCTTCTATCGAAGGTGAATTCCAAGGTGTTACATCAGCAAATGTTGATGAAATGGCTAAATCTGGTAAACCTGGTCAAAAGCGCCTTGTAGGTGCTGAAGGTGATCTTGGTGAGAAGTTAGGTTTAGATGCTGATTGGGCTGCGAAAGTAATCAAGCAAGTAGGTAACTACTCTGAGTCTTTCGAGCGTAACGTAGGTATGGACTCACCACTTAAAATTTCACGTGGATTAAATGCACAGTGGAACAAAGGTGGAATTCTTTACTCTCCAGCAATGCGTTAATAAAAAGTTGTGTTACAAAGGAGTCTTTCTGAGACTCCTTTTTTTCGTCAATCACTTCTTCGATTGTTGCAGTAATCCAATTTTTAAAATGTATCCTAATGTCAAATTTAAATCAGAAAACAGCTGTTCCTAAAGCAGCCTTTTATAACCGAGCTGAAGTTCGTTCTGTCGTATTTCAGTTTTTAGTGTTTGTAGCACTAGCCTACTTTTTTTATACCATCTACAACAACACCTTAACCAATATGCAAGCGCGAGGCATTCGTACTGGTTTTGGATTTATGAGTCAACCAGCAGGCTTTGATATTTTATTATCATTAATACCCTTTGAAGCGACGGATTCATATGGACGTACATTTTTTGTAGGTCTTTTAAATACTCTCCTAGTTTCAGTGATTAGTATTATCTTCGCGACCTTATTAGGATTCCTAGTTGGTGTATCACGATTGTCTAACAACTGGTTAGTGGCTAAAGTCGCTACTGTATTTGTTGAGACGTTTCGTAATATCCCCTTATTACTCCAAATCTTCTTTTGGTACTTTGCGGTATTAGCAACACTACCAGGCGTTAGACAAAGTATTAACTTTGCTGATTCAATCTTCGTCAACGTTCGTGGTTTATCAGTGCCCAGAATTGTTTGGGAATCTGGTGCAAGTTTTGTGTTCTATGCTTTTCTTGCTGCTATTGCAGGCGCTTTCTTTCTATCACGCTGGGCGAGAAAACGTCAAGAAGCAACGGGCCAGCCTTTTCCGGCTTTTTGGGCAGGTCTTGGATTATTAATTGGTTTACCCCTTCTTGTATTTTTAGTGTTAGGGATGCCAGCCTCAGTAGAGGTTCCTAAACTACAAGGTTTTGGCTTTAAAGGTGGTATGACACTTATTCCAGAGCTTGTTGCATTAACCGTTGCCTTGTCAGTTTATACTGCATCATTTATAGCGGAAGCGGTTCGCGCAGGCGTACAATCGGTTTCACATGGTCAAGTAGAAGCTGCCGCAGCCTTAGGATTACCAAATGCAAAGGTATTGCGTTTCGTAACCATTCCTCAGGCACTTCGAGTGATTGTTCCACCACTGAACAGTCAGTATCAAAACTTAATTAAGAACTCATCTTTAGCAATGGCGATCGGTTATCCCGACCTCGTTGCTGTATTTATGGGCTCTACCCTAAATCAAGTGGGTCAAGCCGTAGAAATCGTTTTCTTAACGATGTTGGTCTACCTTCTTATTAACTTAATCTTATCCATGTTTATGAATTGGTATAACGCCAAGATTAAACTGGTTGAGCGCTAGGAGGCTACGTAATGGATAATCATACATTTACACCGATTGAAGCACGTAAGCCACCATCAACGGCAATAGGCCCAATAGCATGGATGAAAGAGAGTTTATTCTCATCACCAGTTAATACCCTATTAACGATTTTCTTTGGCTACCTTATTATTAAATATGTACCCCCCGTTTTAGATTGGGCTTTCTTTAGCGCAAACTGGGTAGGTACTACACAAGAGGAGTGTACTAAAGCAGGCGCTTGTTGGATATTTATCAAACAATGGTTTAGCCAGTTGTTGTATGGCTCATACCCTGAGCATCTGCATTGGCGTGTCAACCTTGCCTTAATCGGTCTAGTTGCTGTTGTTGTACTGCAGTTTTTCCTACCGCAGCATCTAAGACGTAAAGTCGGCTGGGTAAGTTTAATCGTATACCCATTGATTTCACTTTGGTTAATGTACGGTGGCTTAGGTCTAGAGACAGTAAGCACTGATAAGTGGGGTGGTTTCTCACTCAATATCTTATTAGCTTTTGCGGGTATATTAATGTCATTACCGATTGGTATTGTCTGGGCCTTAGGCCGTCAATCAGATATGCCCTTTGTAAAAATGGTCTGTGTGGCCTCAATCGAATTGTTCCGTGGTGTACCATTGATAACGATTCTCTTCATGGGTTCGGTAATGCTGCCGCTATTTTTCCCTGCCGGTGTGCAGTTAGATAAGCTTATGCGTGCCTTTATAGCTATCACGCTATTCCAATCAGCGTATATGGCCGAAGTGGTTCGAGGAGGCTTACAGGCGATTCCTAAGGGACAAGTAGAAGCAGCTAATTCACTTGGTTTAGGTTACTGGAAAACCATGCGTTTAATCGTTCTACCACAAGCGCTAAAAATCTCGATTCCAAATATTGTGAATACTTTTATTGCTTTGTTTAAAGATACCACCCTAGTGTTAATTATTGGTTTGTTTGAAGTGCTAAGCACGATTCAAGCTGCCTTACAAAATTCAAATTGGCTTGGCGGTCATCACATAGAAGGTTATGTGTTTGTTGCCTTTGTGTTCTGGGTTTTCTGTTACACCATGTCGCGTATAAGTGTGTATATTGAAAATAAGCTCGATACTGGCCACTCAAGAAGCTAATTAGATTTTCGGAGAAAATATGTCAACTGAAACAAAACTGAATAATGCAGATGCCATTGTTAAAATGGAAAATCTGAATAAATGGTACGGGACTTTTCACGTACTTAAGGATATCAATCTCGATGTAGCCAAAGGCGAGAAGATCGTTGTTTGTGGGCCATCTGGATCAGGAAAATCAACCTTAATCCGTTGTATAAACCGCCTCGAAGAATTCCAAGAAGGAAGCCTTACTGTAGATGGTGTAGCGCTCAATGAAGATATCAAAAATATTGAAGCGGTAAGACGTGAAGTAGGGATGGTATTTCAACACTTTAATCTTTTCCCGCACCTAACGATTCTTGAGAACTTAACACTAGCTCCGTTATGGGTGCGTAAGATTCCTAAGAAAGAAGCAGAAGCGACAGCAATGGAATACCTAGAGCGTGTAAAGATACCTGAGCAAGCACTGAAATTCCCGGGACAGCTTTCTGGTGGTCAGCAGCAACGTGTTGCGATCGCAAGATCACTGTGTATGAATCCAAAGATTATGTTGTTTGATGAGCCAACTTCAGCGCTTGATCCTGAAATGATCTCTGAGGTACTGGACGTAATGGTTGAACTCGCTAATGAAGGTATGACCATGTTATGCGTAACGCATGAGATGGGCTTTGCGAAGAAAGTCGCAGATAGAGTAATCTTTATGGATGCAGGACAAATTGTAGAGCAGAATAATCCTACAGAGTTCTTCGATAATCCACAGAATGAGAGAACGCAGTTATTCTTAAGTCAGATCATTGATCACTAAGATTCACAGCACAAAGCCATAAAAAAACCACCTGCGCGGTGGTTTTTTTATGGCTTCGACATTATCTAGAAACACACCCCATCAAAAATAATTTCAAGTTCTATACCCAGAATAATCACTATATTTAATTTCAAACAACATACTTAACTATACATCTTTCATTTCCATTAATTAATACTACTAAAATAGATAACATCAATAAGTTAAAGAAAGAATTCATATAATCTTTGCTACTAAAAATAATAATAAGTGCAAAAATATAGAATAATTCCATGAATTACGGCTACTGATTATCAAGAATATTAACGCCTTACACAGTGGAAAACGACGAGCGCCAGCGAG
>CALJIH010000248.1 GCA_937974135.1 uncultured Cocleimonas sp.
GGAACTGAGCTTAGCGGAATAGGAAAGTTATTTTTTATCCGCCAAATGATCCTTAAAGAAGCTAACACTAAAATTAAAACGCCAAAGGATTTATGCAATCTAACGAGTTCACCCTTTTCAGGGCTACGCGGTAATTCATGAAGATAAAGGCCAAAAGCTAACATGCAGATTACAGCAATTGCGATTACCCAGTGAAAAGCGACTGTAGTTAAGCTAAATTTTTCGAATGTATCTTTCATAATCAAATACCAGGATTTCAGAGATTAAAATATGAGCATAGACCAATACGTAAATGGTATGAAGACTTTAATATAGCGAAAAAACAATTCCTTAGCGGGTATTTATTTCTTTTAAAGATAAACGATATGCCCAATACGCCAAACCAAATATCACAAAGGCATACATCGAAAAGCCCAAGGCGATGCTATTAATACTGATGCCTTTATCTATCATCCAACCAATCAAAACGGGGGATAAGGCGCTCATGAAAACCATGGTGAATGTGCCTAAGGATT
Organism: uncultured Cocleimonas sp.; assembly: GCA_937974135.1. Classification (GTDB taxonomy): domain Bacteria; phylum Pseudomonadota; class Gammaproteobacteria; order Thiotrichales; family Thiotrichaceae; genus Cocleimonas. The sequence goes on from CALJIH010000248.1 coordinate 516, forward strand.
TAATCGAACCAAAATGTTTATTGCCGTATCGCTCTGCCAAGAACGGTGCTGATAAAGCCGCTTGTGCACCCGTTGAAACGGCCATCAACAACATGAAAACTACCGCGATAAATTGACTGTTTGAACTGGATAAAACCAATAAAGCGAAGGCACCTGCGAGTCCTGTAAACGGTGCTAATTTGACTGCACCGACTTTGTCTGACAGCGCTCCTATCGAGAGACTCATAACAATCGATGTCAGTGAAAACAGAATAAATAAACTGCCCCAAAATGGCAGTGACCATTGCTTAGCTTCGATCAGATGTATTTGATGAAACATAAAGCCCGTATACAACATGGACTGCGAAACAATACCCGGAATAAACAAATAAAATAGCGGATCACGAATCACTTCAGCACGCGTCCATTGCCGTTTAGAGTGTGAATATACAATGCTTTGATTGTTGTCTTCTGTTTCCAGATTGCTCAGATATCGCTGATGAATTTGTGGGTAATCGCGCAAAGTAAATAACATCAACAAGGGTACGCAAGTGATTAATACTACAGCAATAATCAACCACGATTGACGCCAGCTAAAAGTTAATAACATGAAAATAATAATGCTAGGAAATAGCGCTTCGGCACTGGCATAACCCATGCTGGCCAGAGAGTTTGCTTTACTTTTATTGTTGGGGATATAGCGCATCATGGTCGAAGAACTACTCATCGACATCAAACCTTGGCCAAGTTGCCGCAAAGCTAAAATTGCCAAAAACAACATCACGAGATTCTGCGAAAACGACATCAATACGCAGGCAGATGCTAAACCAATGATAACGATAAAGACGAATTTACGAAGATCTAATTTATCTAAAAACGTACCACTCCACAGTAATAAGATTGCACTGCCTAGGGTAGCCGCCGAATATATACCTCCAAACTCGCCATGGCTGAGCCCGATATCCGCGCGAATTTCACCTCCAAAAAGTGAGATAAAAAATGTCTGCCCAGGGCTGGAACAAAACATCATGACAAAGCCAAATAGCAGTAATCGCCAATCACTTTTGATGAGATTTAAATATGCATTCATAGAGGCGCAGTATAGGCTTTTTTCACATTTATAAACCACAAATAGGCAAAAAGGTGGGGGGTGTGCTTCGACAAACTCGGCATGAATACTTCGACGAGCTCAGCATGAATACTTCAACGAGCTCAGCATGAATGCTTAGAAGAGTTCAGCATAGATAATTCGACATACTCAAAAGTATGTTTTTCTTATAATTGATGGTAGCGCTTTATCACTTCTTCCCAATCTTTTTCTATCATCCAAAAACTACGTTTATGCATCCATCGTTGAAAGCGATTTGGCGTTTTACTGGCCGAGATCTTTTGCACCACCCAATTTTCTCTGAAACCTTCCCATTCGCCATGTACCGCATGTAAATTAGGAATACACACAGGGAACACCTCCAGCATCAGAATATCCTGAATCTTAGTCAGGGAATATCCAGACTCCTTCATGGTTTTTGCGATATGGGTAAAGTTGTGGTCTTGTATGTCAGTATCTAAAAATAGATCAGATAAGGCTATCCATAAAGATTTGCGATTGCTGGTGATTATAGTTTCCAATGGCATGAATCAATTATACTCCTGGCGCAAACGGCTTCGCAAAGCTAAACGCCTCAGCACTAGGGCCAATATCGCGGAGTAAATCCAACTTGTCTTTAGCTTCTTGTAAACTCGGTATATGTCCAGCAGGCACCCACCACAGCACTTGATGCATCTCGGGCATCTTATTAAACCAGTCCCCTTTGCTTTGAATTAATTCTTTATGAATCGATTTATAAACGAACTGACGTAGCGTATCTACATCCTCCCACAGCGACATATTGATCAGCATCAGCGGATTATCAAAAATACGTTCACCGACATCATCACCTTCTTCATTTTGATAACGCCAAATGAAACCCTTGGTATTATCCGCAAGTAAATGAATTTCATCGAGGCGATCAACAAAACCTCGCATCACGGTAGAGGTTTGCGGTGCTTTTGCATCGGCAATATTGAGTTGGGCTAGGTGAAACTGTTGTGACATATGCTTGGCTACTTAATCAAATTTGAACCACAGTCTAGCGTAATTGAAAACCGGTAAAAAGTAGGGGGGTGTCTTTTATTTTTGTACTTCAACCTGAAATAGCTTAAATTTAAACAAAAGATGTTCATCACTGAAGGATTTGCAATGACCAACAATACTGAAGACAAAAGACAACAATTGAAAGCGTTCCTTGATGAGCAACTCGCATTAAAGCTAATCGAACGTCGATCTTATTATGACAGCCTCGCCGAGGATGACATGGTTGATGAACCCTTCGATGTTTGGAATGAAGATATGTCAGTTCTTGAAAGTTATAAAGAACAAGCAACGTTAGATGACATTGAAAAATTAGAGCAGACTACACAACGGCAATTCCCTGATGCATTAAAAAGCTTTTGGCAAGAATTTGGCATGTTCGGAGGAGAAATCAACTTTGGTGAATTAACTTTTGGGGTGAATAGCGTGGAACATCTTTTATCCAAATTTAGCGCAGAAGCAAAACCCTATGAAAAACTATCAGATCTTGGAATAGCTAACTATATGAACTGGGTTTGGGGTAATAATAAAGAATTTTTTAATATTCAAGAAGGTCAGGTAATCTCAAATGGTGTCGATACTCCAATCAGTTTTGAGCAATTACAAGCCTTTAACAATAAATATACCTGTTTTGGAACGCTTTGTGATGGTTACTTTGAAAGCTTTCTATTCCTTCATTATTCGCAAGAAAGCGATGATGAGTTAAATCATTCTGGTCAGTTTGGCATGACTTATTGGCATCAAGACGATTTACCACCCGCAGAACAACATATTAGCGGTTTTGATACCCCTGAAGATTTATTACTAGCGTGCATTAAAGGCTATAAAGCAGTACTCGCGGAAGATACTGATTTAGAGGAAGATG
>CALJIH010000249.1 GCA_937974135.1 uncultured Cocleimonas sp.
AAAGAAATAATTTATTTAAAATACAGAATGAAAATGGGGAATTATGTTTAATTTAAAAATATTAAGAAGTGCGTTTGCGATTTTTTTATCTTATTTGATAATGGTTTCGTTTGCTAATGCTGGAACGATTTATAAAGTAAAATCAACCGATAGCTTAAGTCGAATAGCTAATAAATTCTATAAGGGAAGCAAACTGAGTCGTCACCAGATTTATATTGGTATTTTGGCAGAAAATCCGCAGGCATTTCGATTAGGTAATATTAACTACCTTAAAAGAGGCCAGACGCTAAACCTGCCAGATGGAAATGAGTTATTAGCAATGGAACCTAAAGATGCGACTCGATTAGTCTCTGAGCATAATAATAATGCTAACAAAGGTAAAAAAAATAAATTAGCCCCACCGTTTAAAGATTACGTTCCAAAAAGTAGTGTAACAAACAGTAATGATATAAATGCACTAGCAGAAAAACAACAAGCAGCAAGTGATAAGTTGAATATGTTAAATTCTGAGTCTGAACAACTCCGCATTAGGTTGGAGCAGTTAGAAGCAGACAAAAAGGCTATGGATGAAGAATTACAGATACTAGAGAATTTAATTACGGAATAAAAAAACTAGCATCTTATTTAGTTGTGATTTTTAAAAAAACTCTTATGAATCAAGTAAATGTATCCAATGTATGACTGGAACTTTAGACACTTCTTGTAGGTGAGTTTGGCAACCAATATTACTGGTTACAATTAAATCTGGATTATTCTCTAAAAGATTGTTGATTTTATTCCTTTGTAATTGCTCAGATATTTCAGGTTGTAATACTGAGTATGTTCCTGCTGAACCACAACAAAGATGTGAATCTAAGACTGGTAATAATTCATAGCCGGATTTTATTAAAATACTTTCCACTACACCTGTAATTTTTTGACCATGTTGTAGCGTACATGGAGGATGAAAGCTTATTTTTCTCTCATTTGCATTATTATCCTTGAAAGCCGATAGATCCTCTTTGGAGATTATCTCTGAGATGTCTTTGCATAATTCGGATACTTTTTTTGCTTTATCTGCATAATTAGCGTCATTTTTAAGTAAATGGCCATATTCCTTTACTGTTGAACCACAACCGCTTGCAGTCATAATGATCGCTTCAGCACCACTTTCTATTTCCGGCCACCAGATATCTATATTATTTCTCATGAAATTGAGTGCAGCATCTTCGGCGGCTAAATGTAAGCTCACAGCACCACAACAACCTGCTTTTGGCGGAGTTATTAATGAGATGCCTAGCTTATTCAAAACTCGGGCGGTGGCTGCATTTATATCTGGTGACATTGCAGGTTGTACGCAACCATCCAATATCAGCATTTTTCTTTTATGTGATTCTTTGGGCAAATAACCTTTAGTAGTTCTTATCGGTATTTTCTTTTTGATCACTTTGGGTGTAAAAGGTTTAAAAATCTGCCCCATGCGCATTAGAGGTGTGAAACGTTTTTCATAAGGTAAAACATTTAATAATAGCTTGCGTATTGCTCTGCTTTTAAAGTCCCTAGGCACTTTCTTTTCAATGTGTTTACGACCGATTTCTAATAAATGCGAATACCTAACTCCTGAAGGACAAGTTGTTTCGCAATTTCTGCATGTTAGGCAGCGATCAAGATGTTGTTGTGTCTTTTCAGTCGCTTCTTTGCCTTCTAATAACTGTTTAATCAAATAGATGCGTCCCCGAGGACCATCTTTTTCATCGCCTAATAGTTGGTAAGTAGGACAGGTTGCATTACAAAAACCACAATGAACGCAAGTACGAAGAATGGAATCGGCTTCTTTACCTTCTGATGTTGCAAGTAATTCGCTTGATAGTTCTGTTTTCATTTATCGTGAACCGTTATAAACCAGAATACATTCTGCCAGGATTAAAAATTCCGTGAGGATCCATATTCTCTTTTAATTGCTTATGAAACTTCATAAGTGTTTTATCTAACTTAGGGAAGCATGACACTTCAGGGATATCTCCTTGAAACAAAGTAGCGTAACCATTTCGTGAACTGGCACTACTTTGAATAATGTTTGAAGGAGTATTGGTATTCACCCATCGTTGCGCACCCCCCCATTCGATGAATTGATTATCATTAATTTGTTTAATCTCATCCGCAGCAGGGCTTAGTGATAAACGCCACAAAGGCTTATCTGTTCGACCAAAAAAATGATGTTTGTGATCGCGAATATCCGTCCAAAATTGAGATGATTCATCTAACACTTTTGCAGATAAAGTATTTTTCAAATCTTCAGATATTTTGCTTAGGGAGTTATCTGATCCGGAAAAACGTAAATAGGCTTCTTCATTAAACCAGGCGCTGGCGGTGATTGGTAATTGCTCGACTCTGGATGATTGAAAGTAGTTCAAAGCAAAAGCTTGATCACCATTAAAACTGAATGTTATTTCGCGTTTTGGTTTGGGTAATAAGCGTATGGATACTTCTAAAATAACACCTAAAGTACCCTGGGAACGCACCATCATTCGTGATAAATCATAGCCGGCTACATTTTTCATCACTTGGCCGCCAAAACTGACAATC
>CALJIH010000250.1 GCA_937974135.1 uncultured Cocleimonas sp.
ACCATTTTGTGGATTACCAACGCTTGTAATTGTTAGCTGACCACTTCCAGAGTTAGTTGTATCGTTACCTAATACATTTAACAATACCGCTGTACCTTCTGGGGTTGTAGCTGAATCATTTTGTGCTTCAGGCTTAGGATCTTCGACAGCTTCTACAGTTACTGTAATCGTTGCTGTTTCAGTCAAACCATTACTATCTGTAATAGTGTAAGTGAAGCTATCCGTTCCTGTAAAACCAGTATTTGGAGTATACACAATCTGACCACCAACAATCGCAGCTGTACCATTTTGTGGGTTTGCAACGTTCGTAATTGTTAGCTGACCACTTCCAGAATTAGAAGTGTCATTATTTAACGCATCTATTGTTACTGCTGTGCCCTCTGGGGTTGTAGCTGAATCATTATCTGCATCAGGCATAACGTCATCAGCTGCTTCAACAGTAACTACTGCAGTAGCTGTCGCTGTTTCACCGTTGCTATCTCTAATAGTGTAAGTAAAGCTATCAGTACCTGTGAAACCTGTATTAGGTGTGTAAACGATCTGACCGTTAACGATTTGAACTGAACCATTTTGTGGATTACTAACATTAATGATTGTTAGCTGACCGCTTCCAGAGTTAGTTGCATCGTTACCTAAAACATTTAACGTTACAGCTGTATTTTCAGGAGTCGTAGCTGAATCATTTTGTGCTATTGGGTCAACATTATCTGGAGCATTCACTGTTACTGTAGCAGTTGCAGTAGCTGTTTCACCGTTACTATCTGTAATAGTGTAAGTGAAGCTATCTGTTCCAGCAAAACCAGCATTTGGTGTGTAGACAATCTGACCATTTACGATAGATGCAGTACCATTTTGTGGCGTACCAACACTAGTGATTGTAAGCTGACCACTACCAGAGTTAGAAGTATCATTACCTAATACTGGTAACGTCACTGCCGTTCCTGATGCAGTTGTAGCTGTATCATTTTGTGCCACTGGCCTAACAGCCTCTACAGTTACTGAAACAGTTGCAGTTTCAGTTAAGCCATTACTATCGGTGATAGTATAAGTGAACGTATCAGTTCCTGCGAAACCTGCATTAGGTGTGTAAACAATCTGACCATTTACAATTTGAGCAGAACCGTTTTGTGGGTTTCCAACACTAGTGATTGTAAGCTGACCACTACCAGAATTAGAGGTATCGTTACCTAAAACTGCTATTGTAACTGGTGAGCCTGCTGATGTTGTAGCAGAATCATTTTGTGCTTCAGGTTTTTCTTCTGCAGCAATAGTAATCGTAGCAGTTGCAGAACTAGTACCACCATTGCCATCACTAATTGTGTAAGTAAATGAATCATCAATTCCACAAGGCGCATTAGCATTTGGTGTATAGATTAACGTACCGTTAGGACCACGAGTCACAGTACCATTAGCAGGTTGTGTGAAACTTGTAATTGTTAATGAATCACCATCAGCATCGCTATCATTACCTAACACGTTAATACTTACCGGAGAACCACATTCAGTTTTCACTGAGTCGTTTGCTGCAACTGGAACAATATTCTCAGGTGCAGTAGGGCCGTCATTACCAAATGTAGTAGTGTAAGTATTTACGTTACGATCATGCTGGATGTTGTTGTGAAGCGCACGTTTAATCCAAGCTGGAGAGGTTGGGATTGCTTCAGTTTTCCAAATCACACGAGGTGCACCTGGACGACCGTTAGAAATCATAACATTCTTCATTCCTGCAGGAACATTCTTGAATCCTGTTGCAACACGACGTGTACCAGTTTGAACTCTCTTATTCTCAGTTCTATAACCAGTTTTAACAGATTTTTGCTCTGTAACATACTCTATATCAACACGACGGTTCTTGAAATCTTGATCAGGAGTACGTGGGTACTTAGGATGTCCTTTACCCAAACCGCGAGCGATTAGGTGATTAGGATTAAATCCATTAGCAATTAAGAACTTCTTAACCTCATTTGCACGCTTCTCAGAAAGAATTTGGTCATAACGAGCATTACCTAAACCACACGTATTACCTGTGATACGGATAGAACCTTTATAACCAGTCTTACGGATTTGAGTTGCAATCTGCTTCAAACGTGTTTTCGCAGATGGAATTAATTTTGAGCTGTTTAATTTGAAGAAAGTTTGACCTTCAAGTTCCATAGTACTCTTAACTAGCTGTTTCGTAGGGACACGAACTTGCTTGTTACCATATACTGGAACTGTCTTGTAAGTAGGAACTTTCTTAAACTGTTGCTTTTGTGCAAATCTTGGCGGAACCGCTTGACCAGGAACTTCTACACGAACTCTTCTGTAACGACGATCAGGTTGATAAATACTTGCGCCACCAAAGTCGTACTTATAGCCAAGTCTACCTGAGAAATCAGTATCATTATCATCACCGTCGAATCTAGCTCCACCACTATTTCTAGAACCAGCAACATCTAGAGAAACACTGTGACCAGTGCCGTGGAAGAATTTTTCAATGCCAGCGGATAAAGTAGTATTACGTGCATCTTTCTCACCTCTACCTACTTTATCACTCCACTCATGATCAATTCCTGCACGGATACGCGCATTTGCATGAGGAAGAAATTTACCTACTGTAGCACCAACACCCCAGTCGTATGCACGATCTGTAACAGTTTGACCGTTTACAGTTCTTTCACCTGTGCCACCACCTAGGCCTTTACTTACTCGTCCATCCCAGAATAAGTTCTCATTTTCTTGACCGTAACCAATTGTTGCACGATCATTTCCAGCTTCATTACGATCATATGCCGCAAATGCTTTATTCACGTGAGTAGCACGACCTGATTTATCTCTTGAAACCCAAGCATGGTTGATTTGACCACCACGACCTTGAATACCTTTATCGTCGCCTTTCAGATCATAACCAGCCCAAAGTCCAACGCCTGTGCTGTGATTATCACTTTCTGAAATTACTTGATTAAATTCAGCATCGATATTTCCTTCATCATCAACGCCAAACCCAATTTGTGAAGTACCACCCACATATTCGTGGTTGATATTGTTTACTTGTTTCGCTTCTTGATAACGCTGACCTGTAGGTGCAGCAGTTACTTGAGTTGCAAGTATTGCAGCAGAACTAAAAACAAACGGTAAATATGCCCATTTGTATGTTGTAGTCTTGTTTTTCATTGCTCTTTCTCTCTATACAAAGTTAATAGGTGTAAATAAACATCGCTTCATACTTTCAATGGTTCGATGGGTATTTACCGCTCACGTCCATTACGCATTTAGCATGTATCAAATTATCTATTGTCTTGTGTAGAGAGTCGTTTCCTCTCGTCAGAGCTTAAGTACGAGTTGTACCGTTTATCAGGCAAATTTGACCAGTATTTTTTTCAGTTCAAAGGAATGATAATAAATTCACCCTTTTCATGTTACGCAGAGCTTCTTTAGTTATACTTAAAAGAGTTAAATGATTATTTTTTTTGCAATCTAATTATTGTTATTAATTATTGATTTATAATTATTAATTTAAACAGAACCAAAGTGTGTTTGAACTCTACCTACTGATATGAGGTAAAATGTAGACATGATTATTTTTAAATTTATTCCTTTATTTGCATTTATATTAGCTGCATTTTGGGGATTACATCAATCTGGACATTTTCCTGACAAACTAAATGACATCATATTTGGACTACGCTTACCCTCTGGTGCTGAGTGGGCGCCTACTTGGGGCGGTATGATTACTTTAATTGGTCTAATTACTTTATATATTGAGATATTTAAATCGACTAGAACTTCTAGTATATCTATCGTTGACCACACTTTATCTACAATAGTTTTTGTAGCATTCTTGGTGTCTTGGATCGTATTTCCATGGACGGCTGGAGAAAAAGGTGATTCTACATTTTTATTATTAACCATAATGTCTTTTATAGATGTTATTGCAGGTTTTACGATTACAATTGCAGCTGCTCGAAGAGACTTTGGTTTAGGTAGTAACTAAAAGAACAATTTATTGAGGTACTAAAAATGAAATACATATTTAAAAATTCATTGATAACATGTTTATTTATACTAGCTATGCAAAATAGCTACGCAAATGACTCCAATAACGTGGCAATACCTTCAGAAAATAAATCTCAAGAAGCAATTGATCAAGCTCAGTTTGTACTAGCTCCTCCAAGTCCATTTTTTAGTAGCAGTGTAACTATCAATAAAGTTGGAGTTGAGGATAATAGAACGTCTGAGGAAGTCGCAGAAGAAATTACATCAGAGAGTGAAAGCTTAGAAACTAAAATTCAAGACTTAGAATTACAAGTCACAGATCTTGTTGAGGAACTACATGCAACAGCTAAAAATGCAGACTTTGAAAATGAGATGTATGAAAAAACTGTTTCTCAGTTACAAGATAAAATTAGTGAACTAGAAGAGAAAAACACATCAATTACATCAAAATTGACATCTGTTCAGGCAAAAACTGGAAATCAGCAAAGTTTAATATCTTCACTTAAAGAAGAATCTTCTGAATTGGTAACATTAAGAAGTGCATATAAAGAAAGTAATAATGAAGTGACTACTCTTAAAGAGGAGTTGGCTGCCCTTAAAAATGAATCTGAAAAAAAATTAGCAGCGCTTCAAGCTGAGACCTCTTCTAAAGTAGAGTTACAAGCCCTAAGAGATGCTTTCACATCAAAGAGTGAAGAGGCAGAAAGCCTAAAAACCGAGTTGAAAGAAATTGAAAATCAATTAACTTCCTTGAATGAACAACTTGAGCTACAAAAAGGAGAAATTAAAAAATCTAACGATGCTCTTGCATTAAAAGAACAGACCGTTGCGGAACTTAATGATTTACAGTTAGCTATAGCAGAAGCAAATGAAAGCAATACCTTGCTTGAAACAAAAATTGTTGAACTCGATGATGAAAATAAAACATTGAAATCACAATTAGACAAAATGCAGCAAGATGAAAGCAGTCAAACTCGTAAGCTTGGCCTTTTGGATCAAACTACAGCTGAATTAACAGCCCTAAAAAGTGCTTATGACGAACGCAATAAGGAAGCTGCTAATCTAAAAGATGAACTAATTGAAACTGATGATTCAAATATTTCATTACAAGCCAAAATTGAAACACTTGAAGCAGAAGCAAGCCAAAATTTAAGAAAGCTTGGAATTCTAGACCAAACAAGCGCCGAATTAACAGCGTTAAAAAGTGCCTACAAAGAGCGTAATGATGAAGCATCTTCTTTAAAAGAACAAAAAATAGAATTAGAAATTTCCAACAAATCGCTTTTATCTAGAATTGAACAATTAGAAAATGATGCTAATCAAAATACGACTAAACTTGGTTTGCTCGACCAATCTACCTCTGAGCTAAATGATATTAAAAAGGCATATAAAGAACGCGATGAAGAAGCTAGCGCACTAAAAGAAAAAGTTACATCACTAGATGATTCAAATAAAACCTTATTATCTAGAATCGAACAACTAGAAGGTGAAGCTAGTGAAAATACAAGAAAACTTGGATTATTCGAAAAATCAACTGCTGAACTTACTGCGCTAAAAAGCGCCTATAAGGAGCGTAATGATGAAGCCGCAGCTTTGAAAGAGCAAGTCGGAACTCTAGATGATTCCAATAAATCATTGCTGTCTAAAATTCAACAATTAGAAAAAAATGCTAGTGAAAATACAAGAAAGCTTGGTTTATTAGACAAATCAAATGCTGAATTGACTGCTTTGAAAAGTGCCTATAAAGAACGAAATGATGAAGCTTCAATGCTAAAAGAAAAGACTACAAGTTTAGACAATAAAAATAAAACGTTACTATCTGAAATTGAAAAAATGAAATCCAAAGCTAGTCAACAAATCCGCAAACTAGGCATATTAGATAAATCTACAGCTGAATTAACCGCTTTGAAAAGTGCTTATAAAGATCGCAACGATGAAAATATTGAACTAAAGAAAAGAATGTTCGATCTAAATAAAAACAAAGATGCTTTAAATGAACAATTAAGCAAACTGAAGTCTGATAACGCAACAATGCAAAAAGAGCTAACCAAGAGTAAAACACTCAAGAGTTCTTTGGACAGCTCTGCAAATGCATTGAATGCATTAAAAAAACAATTCTCAGATTCTGAAAATTTAAGAAAATCATTATCCAGCAAAATGAAAGTCTTAGAAGTCGATTCTTCAAATCAAAAACGTCAACTAACCAATATGGCGTCGATTTCGAAAGAGCTTGAAGCACTTAAAAGTGCATATAAAGATCTAAAACAAGAAAAAGTTACATTAAGTAATCAATACACCAGTGATATATCTGATAGTGATAGCGATGGTGTTGTGAGTAAACTTGATAAGTGTCCATCAACCCCGGCTGGGAATTTAGTTGATAAAAAAGGTTGTACCGTTGTTTCTGATGGTGATGGCGACAATGTAGCTGATGCTGATGACCTATGTCCTGGTACTGCAGCAAATACTTCAGTTAATAAATTTGGTTGTGAAGCAAATCAAAATATTACGCTAAAAGGTGTTAACTTTAATACTGGCTCAGATAGACTAACATCTAGTTCATTACCAGTAATAAATGCGGCAGCAAATACTTTAAAAGCTAATCCTTCTATTAAAGTTGAAGTCGCAGGCTTTACAGATAGCTTGGGTGACAATTCAATTAACCAAAGGCTTTCTAAACGACGCGCTAATTCAGTTGCTATCCAATTGATAAAGCAAGGTGTTGATGCAACTAGAATTACATCTAAAGGTTACGGAGAAAGTAACCCTATTGCGCCAAATAATACCGAAGCAGGGCGAAAAATAAATAGACGCGTAGAATTAAAGATTCGCTAAAACAACGCTATTTCACTATGATAAAAGCCCCCATTTTTGGGGGCTTTTATTTTGCAATGTACAAATCGTGACCTGAATTTCAAATGAGCAATTACAAAACAAAAAAACGTTTTGGACAACATTTTCTGAATGACTTTTCAGTCATTGAAAAACTCGTGTATGAAATAAATCCAAAAAGTGACGATCTTATGGTAGAAATTGGCCCTGGCCTAGGTGCCTTAACTTTTCCATTATTAGATAAATTAGACACTCTAAATGTAGTGGAAATTGATCGGGATGTTATTTCAAGGTTACAACAAAAAAATGAGTCTAGATTATCAATACATGGTGTTGATGCATTAAAGTTTGATTTCGCTTCTTTATTACAAAAAAACAAGAGATTAAGGGTAGTCGGAAACTTACCTTACAATATTTCTACTCCTTTAATCTTTCATTTACTTGAATTCAAATCAAACATTCAAGACATGCACTTTATGTTGCAAAACGAGGTGGTAAAGCGTCTGACAGCTGAAACAGATACTAAAGCATACGGGCGTTTATCCGTGATGGTGCAATATCATTGCAAAACTGAGTATTTATTTTTTGTGGGCCCAGAATCTTTCGACCCTCCACCTAAAGTTGATTCTGCAATTGTTAGACTATCGCCTTGGCAGGACAAGACTGATAGCGCAGAGAATGAAGAACATCTATCAGAATTAGTTGCCATGGCTTTTGCTATGCGCCGTAAAACCTTACGCAATAATCTGAAAAAAATACTGAGTGTTGAACAAATAGAAAGTGTAGACATTGATCCTAGTAAGCGCGCTGAAAATCTCAGTGTATCTGATTTTGTGAAGCTCAGTGATTTATATACAAGACAACAAAACCTGAAAAACTAAATCGTGACAGTACCAACACCAATACCTTTAAGTTTATATATTCATATTCCCTGGTGCGTAAAAAAATGTCCTTATTGTGATTTTAATTCGCATGAAGCACGACAAGATGTTCCTGAAGAGCGTTATCTTGACGCTTTAATAAAAGATTTAGAGAATGAATTACCTAATATTTGGGGAAGATCGATAGAATCTATTTTTATAGGTGGCGGCACTCCCAGCCTATTTTCGGCAGAAGCTATTGATTCCCTACTCAAACGCCTAAGAGAACGTTTGGTGATTCGGCCAAATATAGAAATCACTATGGAAGCCAATCCTGGGACTTTTGAGCAGAATCGTTTTACTGGTTTTAGAAAAGCAGGAATCAATAGACTCTCGATTGGGATTCAAAGCTATAACGACATCCATTTAAAGAAACTAGGGCGCATTCATGGTAGAGATGAAGCCTTAAAAGCAGCTTCCATTGCACAACATGCTGGTTTTGATAATTTCAATCTTGACCTAATGTTTGGTTTGCCAAATCAAACTACCCAAGAAGCTCTGGATGATTTGCAACTAGCGATTGAACAATCACCAAATCATATCTCTTGGTATCAGCTTACTATCGAAGAAAATACCTTATTTCACTATTCTCCGCCCCCAATTCCGAATGATGACTTAATTTGGGATATGCAACAAAAAGGGCAAGCACTACTCAAAAAAGCTGGTTATGAACAATATGAAGTATCCGCTTATGCAAAAGAAAATCAGTCTTCAAAGCATAATATGAATTATTGGGAGTTTGGAGATTATTTGGGAATTGGAGCTGGCGCACATGGCAAATTAACCATGCCAGATGGATCAATTTCACGTCATACTAAATTCAGACACCCTGAAGATTACATGAAAAAAGCGTTGAATTATGAAGCTAGATCAACTGAAAAACCGTTACACAAAGACGATATTCCATTTGAGTTCATGCTCAATATAGCGCGTCTAAAACGCGGTTTTACAAAAGAGTTATTCGAAGAAAGAACGTGGATGGATTTTTTTGAAATAGAACAAAAAATAGAAGTTTTGATCGAAGATGGGTTGTTATTTAAAGAGCAAGACCATTACAAAACGACTGAAAAGGGATTTTTATTTGTAAACGATATTGTTAATCGATTCTTATAATGGAGTTTAAAATACCAAAAAGAGGGGGGGTGTCATTTTTTACTATTTAATAGTCTAAAAAGACACCCCCCACCTTTTAGCGGTTTTTAAACACTCTAATAACTAACGTGCCATAAATGCTTTAAATGCCATACCTAAGACATCATCAACCATAGAGCCATCACGGTCTCTATCAAAGAGTTGCGTTAAGAATCCTGATGATTGTTTACGAGATGATCCACCACCCAGCATTTTTTTACCTAAGCTACCCATTACCATTGTGGCAACGACCGGCAACATCTTTTTTAATAGGCCAGCACCTAAACCCGTTTCTTTTGAAGCCCGTTTAGCTACATGACGACTCACATCTTTGTTGCCAAAAATATGACCTAAGATATCATTGCCCTCTTGAGTAGTTTCTTGTCTTCTTAAGATTGAAGGCTCATCAACATATCGAGAATGATTGCCACTTTCCAAAGCATCCATAAGACTATCAAGACCTTTTATGTCTTGTGAATTGGCACCTAGTCCATGAGAAAGTGATTTTGCTAGAGATGAAATTGCATCCTTAGCCTGAGATTCATCCACACCGAAGTTATTGGCGAATTCTGAAATTGCGTTTGAATTACTTTTATCAAACAGTAAATCTGTAATATTCAATTGTGACACCTATATCAATAATATAAAGTGTCTTGAGTATACCACGCTAAGTATGAATGCTCATGCGTGAGAGCATTCAACACTTTTAATTAATCAATGGTTGGCAGAACGCCTGCTAATTCTGGTTTGCTGTTTAATGATTTTTCTGACTTTCCTTCAGCATCTTTATCAAAGCTCAGCATCCATTCTAAATTATTTTTAGAACTAGCATTATCAAGCGCATTTTCGCGAGTGATTCGTCCTTCTTTGAAGAGTTCAGCTAGTGACTGGTCGAATGTGTGCATACCGTCGACGCCGCCTTTTTCAATAATATCTTTTAATTCCTGAAGACGACCTTTGCGGATTATCTCAGCAGAAAATGGGGTATTCACCATTACTTCAGTCGCTAACGCATATTTACCATCCGTGCTCGGGATTAGTCGTTGCGCGATAATTGCATTAAGGTTTAATGATAAATCCATCAATACTCTTTCTTTTTGATCTGATGGCAGTAAATACGTAATTCGCTCTAATGCTTGAACAGCACTTGTCGCATGAAGCGTACTAATAACCAAATGACCTGTATCCGCGAATCCCATTGCTGCTTCTACGGTTGCAGGGCTGCGTATCTCACCCACCATAATAACGTCTGGTGCTTCACGCATCGCTTCACGCATTGCGTTTTCATAAGAATGTGTATCAAAGCCTACTTCTCGCTGACCAATAATTGATTTGTCATGACGATAGGTAAATTCGATAGGATCTTCTATGGTTAGAATATGTCCAGCATCGCGCTGATTTCTATATTGAATCAATGACGCCATTGACGTTGACTTACCTGCACCAGTAGACCCTACAAAAAGGAATAAACCCTCTTTTTTCATTACCAAATCTTTTAAGACTTCTGGTAAACCAAGATCTTCTGGCTTCTTAATATCTGATTTAACATAACGAATTACCATTGATATTTCGCCACGTTGAAAATAAACATTTACTCTGAATCGTCCAAGATCACGAATCGAAACACCTTTGTTCATCTCTTTAGTTCGATGAAAAACTGCCCATTCTTTGTCCGACATGAGCTCTTTCGCAAACGCACCGATCACTCCTGGCATCAGTTTATTTTTTGAGATTTGCTCCATATTTCCCATGACTTTTATAGAAGCGAAGGCACCAGTAGTGAGGTATAAGTCAGAAGCCTCGCGCTTAACCATAAATTCAAGGTAAGGTATTATTTTCATATTTGAACTCGTAAACTATTTATTGTTTTAATTGTATGTTCTTTTAACTTTAGATCTGGTTACATTTTAGGCGTGTATTCGTCTAGTGACTCCATCGCCAATTCTTCTGTACCTTGGAAGAAATCACCTTTCTTAGCTTGACGACTATTTAGTTTCAACTGTAAACGTAAATCGTTAACTGAGTCAGCATTTCGTAAACCTTCTTTAACAGTAATTAATCCTGCATCGATTAAACGGAAAATAGCTTGGTCAAAAGTACACATTCCTAACTGATTAGATTTAGAGATTAATTCTTTAATCGCTGGAATATCACCTTTGTAAATTAAATCCGCCATCATCGGCGTATTCAACATGACCTCTACCGCCGGTAAGCGTCCATCATCTTTAGCTTTTCTGACTAAGCGTTGTGAGACAACCCCTTTTAAGTTAAGCGATAAATCCATTAATAATTGATCACGACGTTCTTCAGGGAAGAAGTTGATAATACGGTCAATCGCTTGGTTAGTACTATTCGCGTGCAACGTTGTTAAACATAAATGTCCCGTTTCAGCGTAAGCAATCGCATATTCCATAGTCTCTCTATCACGAACCTCACCCAATAAGATAACATCGGGTGCTTGTCGTAAGGTATTTTTCATCGCGATTTCATAACTATCGGTATCCACTCCAACTTCGCGCTGAGTGATCAGACAACCATGATGCTCATGAGTAAATTCAATCGGATCTTCAATAGTGACAATATGACCCGCAGAATTTTTGTTTCTGAAATCTATCATAGATGCCAAACTAGTTGATTTACCAGAGCCTGTAGCACCAACCATGATTACCAAGCCACGTTTAGTCATAGCCACATCTTTTAGTATTGGTGGTAATGTTAATTCTTTAAAAGTAGGGATGTAATCAGGAATATGTCTTAACACCATTCCTGGTGCACCACGTTGTGTAAACGTATTGACACGGAAACGTCCTTTCCCAGGAAGACTTATCGCAAAGTTACATTCCATATGCTCTTCATATTCTTTCATCTGCTTGTCATTCATGATCGAACGAACAATAAAACCCGCTTGTTCAGCATTGAGTTTTTGATCTGAAAGTGGCTTCATTTTTCCATCAGCTTTAACCGAAGGTGCAGCTAAAGAGGTAATAAATAAATCCGACGCACCTTTATCTAGCGTCGCATGTAACAACTGATGTACGTAACCTATTGCACTGTCTTTATCCATTTTTCTTCTACTTTTTTAGTTTTTATAATGAGTTAATTGGGTTTCGCTTATGCTCTTTCCATTATTGCAGCAGGATTACTTGCTTTCTTTATCGCCACATCACGTGAGATATGTCCTAATGTCATTAGCTTTTGTAAGCTTTGATCCAGAGTCTGCATACCGTCGCCGGCACCTGTTTGAAGTGCAGATTTCATTTGAGCAATTTTGTTTTCTTTAATCATACTTCTAATTGCATTAGTACCAATTAGAATTTCATGTGCAGCAACTCGTCCGCCCTGAACACGCTTTAACAGTGTTTGCGAGATAATTGCTTCTAATGATGAAGAAATCATTGAACGAACCATATCTTTTTCAGCTGCCGGGAATACATCAACAATACGGTCGATAGTTTTAGGAGCAGAAGTAGTATGTAGTGTTCCAAATACTAAGTGACCTGTTTCCGCCGCGGTTAATGCAAGACGAATGGTTTCAAGGTCACGCATCTCACCAACCAGTATCGTATCTGGATCTTCACGAAGCGCTGATCTTAATGCCGCGTCAAAACTTTGTGTATCACGATGTACTTCACGTTGATTTACAAGGCTCTTTTTACTGCTGTGAACAAATTCTATCGGATCTTCGATCGTTAAAATGTGACCATGATCAGTCTCATTCTTATAATCAATCATCGCAGCAAGCGTGGTAGATTTACCAGAGCCAGTAGGCCCTGTGACTAACACTAGTCCGCGAGGTTTATCTGATATCTTCTTAAAGATTGCAGGTGCGTCTAGGTCTTCAAGTGTAAGCACTTTACTTGGGATAGTACGAAATACTGCCGCTGCACCACGATTTTGATTAAATGCATTAACACGAAAGCGCGCTACACCCGGAATTTCGAATGAGAAATCAGTTTCCCAGTATTCTTCAAAGGCTTTACGCTGCTTATCATTCATAATGTCGTATACCATGCTATGAACTTCTTTATGTTCCATGGCAGGCATATTCACGCGACGCATATCGCCATCAACACGAATGATTGGCGGCTCCCCCGCTGAAATATGTAAATCAGATGCTTTGTTTTTTACCGAAAAGGCGAGTAACTGTGTAATATCCATAAGACGAGTACTTTTTTATTGTTATTAATTATTTAAACCCAGCAAATTTTTGTGTATGTTTCTTGGTTTTATTGTTTTTAAGTAAACTAATTCGACAATTTCGCTTCCCCAAGAAAACTACAACTGGCTTTTACAGTCCAAAGATAACATATATGAGCAAAATTCGAGACAATCTCCAGACAATCGGTGCAAAACTAAAAGAGTATTCTAGTAAGTATGATCTTCCAGAAAACTCGGTAAATTTACTTGCAGTCAGTAAAAGGCATCACATTGATAAAATTCGTGAGGCTTATGAATTTGGGCAACGCGCATTTGGTGAAAATTACGTACAAGAATTGCTCGATAAAAAAAAGCAACTTGAAGACCTGAGAATAGAATGGCACTTCATTGGGCCATTACAATCGAATAAAACTAAAAAGATTAGCGAAGTAGCGGCTTGGGTACATACCGTAGATAGGCTTAAAATAGCACAGCGTCTCAGTGATAACCGCCCTGAAGATATGCCACCGTTGTCTATTTGTTTACAAGTTAACATAAGCGCTGAAGAGACAAAATCTGGAATAAAACCTAAAGAACTAAATGCCTTAGCGTTGCAAATAGCAGATTTACCACAAATCAAACTACGTGGACTTATGGTCATCCCTGCTCCTGAAGATGATCTAAAAAAGCAACGTGAAGTATTTGCAGAAGTAGCATTACTCAAAGATAATTTACAAAAATATTTAAGTGACAAAGGAAAATTCATCGATTTAGACACTCTATCAATGGGAATGAGCAATGATATAGAAGCGGCAATAGCAGAGGGCGCTACTATAGTGCGAGTGGGAACAGCCATATTTGGGCAAAGAAAAAGCTAAATGAAGTAAACACGGAGTAATGATAAGAATGAATACATCGATAACATTTATAGGCGCAGGCAATATGTCACGTAGCTTAATTGCAGGTCTATCAAAAGGGAATACCAGTTATGATATTAGAATTTCAGATCCTGATCCCGATCAATTAAAAGGTATCCAAGAACACTGGCCAACTGTAAGCGCTTTTGCGGATAATATTGAAGCGATAAAAGGAGCTGATGTAGTTGTGTTAGCCGTTAAACCACAATTGATGCAGCTTGTTTGTGATCCCTTAAAAGAAGCGATTATGATTGAGAATCCATTGATTATTTCAATTGCAGCAGGAATAACCTCAAGCAATATTGGTCTTTGGTTAAAAAGCCCTGAGGCAGCGATTGTGCGTTGTATGCCAAATACACCTGCGTTAGTTCAATCGGGCATGACTGGCTTATTCGCAAACTCATTTGTATCAGAAGAACAAACGAATATAGCAGACTCAATTCTTACTGCTGTAGGCAGCACTTTATGGTTGAGTAGTGAGGAATCTTTAGATGCAGTAACTGCGGTTTCTGGCAGTGGACCTGCGTATTACTTTCTAGTCATGGAATCTATGCAAAAAGCTGCTCAAGAATTAGGATTAAGTGCAGAAGATGCCCGCTTATTGGTCTTACAAACTGCTAGTGGAGCGGCTAAACTGGCCCTTGAAAGTAATGATGGAGCCGCATTACTTCGCCAACGCGTCACCTCAAAAGGCGGCACGACGGAAGCAGCTTTAAATAAGCTTGTTGCAGGGGGCTTACCTGCTTTATTCGAGGAAGCAATGGTAGCAGCAGCCATTCGTTCTAAAGAATTAAGTCAGCTGTAAATAGAATATACAAAAAGACACCCCCCTACTTTTTGCACGTTTTAACCATTAGATACATTAAAATAAAATAATATTGGAGAATAACCATGTTGGGATTGGCGGTAGTTTCGCAAATAGCACTATTTTTAGTAGAAACCATTTTTTCACTCTATATAGGCGCAATCGTTGTTAGATTATTGCTGGGTTTCGCTCGGGCGAATTTTAATAATCCACTCTCCCAGTTTTTAGTTAAAATCACCAATCCACCATTAGTACCTATGCGTCGCTTTATTCCATCGATAGGGAAGGTTGATACCTCTGCGGTGGTACTTGCATTTATTTTAACGTTTATCAAAGTGAGCTTACTATTTTTGATTATACGCGGCGCAGTAATGTTCCCTGAATCAATACTATTTGCAGTAGGAGCCTTAATAAAAACCGTAATTTGGGTTTATATTATTGCATTGATTTTACAAGCGGTGATTAGTTGGGTAGGCAGTGCGCAGGGGAATCCAGTTTCTCCTTTGGTACATAGTTTAACCAACCCTATCGTTCGACCTATTCGTCGCTTTGTTCCTTTAATAGGAATGATGGATTTATCACCATTAGTTGCAATCTTAGGGTTAAATATTTTACTCATAATCACTAAT
>CALJIH010000251.1 GCA_937974135.1 uncultured Cocleimonas sp.
TTATTTTATATAGGAAAACCTATAAAAGAAGTGCTTGAATATAGTGCTGAACGTGGAGATTTTTTTGATAAAGATCCTAATGCTGAAATAACAAAGCGAATTCGTTATCTTGAACAAAAATCGTCATATACAACGACTCGAGAAACAACTAGTGGGGCTATCATTAAAGCAACCGGTAAACCAATGCCAGATGGCGGTTTTGTAACTACTTATGAAGACATTACCAAAAGTGTTAAGGCTGCTGCGCTTTTAAGAAAAGCAAATGAAGAGCTCGAATCTCGAGTCCAAGAGCGAACTTCAGAACTAGAAGTGATAACTCAAGAATTAAAACAAATTACCCGTAGTAAAACCCATTTTCTTGCTGCTGCTAGTCATGATCTATTACAGCCAATTAATGCAGCAAGACTATTCACTCATAGCATTTCTGAGAGATCTGATGATTCTACTGAAGTAAAGAGTTTGTCGAAAAGTATTGATCAGTCATTAGTAACAGCAGATGAATTACTAAGGGCATTGTTAGATATATCTAAGTTAGACGCAGGAGGAATCGAACCAGATTATAAAACTCTCTCAGTTGAAGATTTTTTATACAGCGTTGAATCTGAAATGAAAGCTAGTGCAATCTATAAAGGGGTTCAATTAAGCGTAAATACAGAGTCACTTTTTATACTTAGTGATCGACAGTTACTTTTTTCAGTAATGTTAAATTTAGTAGCAAATGCAATCAGATATACTCCTGAAAAGGGCAAAGTATTAATACGATCTTCTAAGGGAAAATCGGGCTTGGTGGATATCATAGTTGAAGATTCTGGTTTAGGGATAGAGCAAGCTCATTTAGAAGCCATTTTTACTGAATTCTATCAGGTTAAAGATCGAAATCGTCGTAATAATCAAGGATTAGGTTTAGGCTTATCCATCGTAAAACGGATATGTGCATTACTAGAAATAGATATTGATGTTAAATCCGAAGTAGGAAAAGGCAGCACCTTTACGTTATCTTTGCCTGAATCTCAATCTAAACCAGTAGTGAAGTCACCGCGTACCACAAAGACTGAAACTACTATTACTAAGTTAGCAGGAATTAATGTTCTTTGTTTAGACAATGACGAGAGTGTGTTAGCTGGTATGCAGACAATGATAGAATATTGGGGTTGTAATGTGGTCTGCTCACTTAATTATCAGGAAGCGCTTAAGCAAAGTGAGAATATGGTATTTGACATCGTATTAGCTGATTATAGATTAGACGATGAAGAAACAGGTTTGGATTTTCTTAAATATAGACAAACAAAGGATACTGCATTAAAAGGCGTTTTAATAACCGCCGAGCAAGATAAGTTGCTTAAATCCAAGGTTGAACAGCAAGGTTTTAACTACCTTGCTAAACCTATAGAACCTGCTTCGTTAAAATCATTAATGATGTATTTAGTCTCTAAGAATTAGTTTATTGATCAAGCATTGTATCATTTGATTTCTATAAATTATTTTTCCCGGAAAGTTATTAATCAAAATCTGGAATATTTGTGCTGTTTTCTTGTGCTAATAAAACAGCTTGAGTTCGATTATTTATACCAAACTTTTTAAATATTGCAGTTATATGAGCTTTTACCGTTGCTTCACTAATGTTCAAGTCATAGGCTATTTGTTTATTGAGTTTTCCTTTCCCCATTTCTATAAACACTTTAAGTTGCGAAGGTGTTAGTTGTTCTAGTTTTTTTGTAAAACTTGGTTCATCATCATTTAGGTCTAACATATAACCTTTTGGTACATAGGTATTCCCAGCCATGATCTGTTGAATCGCTTTTTTAATATCATTTGGACTAGATGATTTTATTATGTAACCCGATGCATTATGAGTTATGCAAGATCTTATAATACTTTCCTCATTGTGAGCGGAAACCACAACCATTGGTATCTGAGGATACATTTTTTTCAATAAGGCAAGGTCAGATAGACTATTCGAATCTGGCATATTTAAGTCAAGAAAAACAATATTAAAATGCTCTTTCTCAAGCATTTTAGCCGTTTCTTTATAGTCATTTGCTTCTTCTATTTTACAATCTTTAATTGCCATTCGAAGGATTGATCTTAAAGCATCACGAAATAGTGGATGGTCATCGGCGATTAAGACTTTATAACTCATTTGTTTACTATAACGATCAATATGTTTTTAAAGCAACTAAAAACAAGAAGAAAAGTATAAGACTATTGTCGAATACTAGCTAATCTAACTAAAGAGTAATATCTGACTGTTAATTGTGTCATGCACTTTTTTTAACTTTTTTCGAAAATGTTTCCTATAATTGTATTGACCAACATCTAAAATCAAAAGCTAATCGAGTAGCAATTATTTTATTTGAAGGAGAACATCATAGTAACACTTGATATCAGAGTGTAGTTTTGAATAAATTACACATGGTAAAGATAAAATAATTGAATTTATTCACCTCATTACTTTATGCCTAAAAGTGGCGAGGTTAGTAGAAAATAGGCAGATGTAGATGTATTTAACATCGATCATTAATCAAAATAATAATAAAAATAACCATAATTTTAATCTTAAGATTATTTAAAGGAGTATAGATAGTATGAAAAAGAACGACCAAACCCCACACCTAGACCGTCGTGGTTTTATGAAAAAGACCGCTGCTGCGGGTGTTGTTGCCTCTTCACCAATGTTTTTTATGAAAGGTGCTTACGCTGCTAAAGACTTTAGAAATGACCCAAAAGACTCTAAGACAGTAACATTAGGTTTTAACGTACCGCAATCTGGAGCATACGCTGATGAGGGTGCTGACGAATTACGTGCTTATAAATTAGCCGTAAAGCATCTTAATGGTGAAGGCGACGGCGGAATGATGAAGACTATGAAGCCAAGCATGCTTAAAGGTAATGGCATACTAGGCAAGAAAGTAGTTTTCTCTACAGGTGATACACAAACTAAATCAGACGCGGCACGTGCTTCTGCTAAGCGTATGATTGAAAAAGATGGCGCATTAATGATATCAGGTGGTTCATCATCTGGTGTTGCAATCGCTGTACAAGGTCTATGTCAGGAAATGGGTACTATTTTCATGGCAGGTTTGACTCACTCAAACGATACAACAGGTAAAGACAGACGCCGTTACGGTTTCCGTCACTTCTTCAACACTGAAATGTCAGGTGCTTCACTTGGTCCAGTACTAGAAAAAGAGTTTGGTAAAGAACGTTCTGCTTACCACCTTACTGCTGACTACACTTGGGGTTGGTCTCAAGAAGGTTCAATCAAGAAATATACTGAAGCACTAGGTTGGGAAACTAAAGCGGCTGTTAAAACTCCATTAGGAGCGGGTGATTTCTCTCAGTACATTACTCCAGTATTAAACTCTGGTGCTGACGTGCTTGTTCTTAATCACTACGGTAAAGACATGGTTAACTCACTGACTCAAGCTGTCCAGTTTGGTCTACGTGATAAGAACATTAATGGTAAAGATTTCCAAATCGTTGTTCCTCTATTCTCACGTCTAATGGCACAGGGTGCTGGTGAAAACATCAAAGGTATCTTCGGTTCTACAAACTGGAACTGGGCACTTAAAGATGAAGGCTCTCAAGCGTTTGTTAAGTCATTTGGTGCTGAGTACGGTAATCCACCATCACAGGCTGCTCATACTTGTTATGTTCAGACACTACTATACGCAAATGCATGTGAAATGGCTGGTACGTTCTACCCACCAGAAGTTATCAAAGCACTTGAAGGTTTCAAGTTTGACGGTATGGGTAATGGTGCGACTGAGTATCGTGCAGAAGATCACCAATGTTTCAAAGATGTATTGGTTGTACGTGGTAACCAAAACCCTAATAGTCAGTTCGACTTACTTGAAGTGGTACAAGAAGTACCTCGTGCACAGGTTGAATATGATTCGAAGGAATTCGGAGGCGAACTAGGACCATACGAAGTATAAGTTCTAAGCAAAACAAAACCTATCAGACTTCAATAGTCTGATAGGTTTTTTAATATTGAACACGTTCACCGAACATAATATTGTTCAAGTCCAAAAATATAAAATGTATTGTCGATCAGCATTTATCTAAAGTGCTTATAATTTTTTTCGTTTAAATTTCACCGATATTATTTAGAAAATCTTTTACAAAAGTTATACACGCTTTTCAGCTTTAATAGCTGTAACACTTTTGTTAAACGTTTTTTAAATTAAAAAGAGAAGATTATTATGGATGCGATATTGATCCAAATACTCAACGGTCTGGATAAGGGGGCGGCTTATGCATTAATTGCGTTAGGTCTCACTCTCGCGTTTGGTACCCTTGGTATTGTTAACTTTGCGCATGGTGCGCTGTTCATGTTGGGCGCATTTTGTGCCGTCGTATTTCAAAAAATACTTACAATTTCTGTAAAAGTAAAAGATGAAAGTGTCACCTTATTCGATGCGTATAAAGAACAACCCTATTTAGAAATTTGGTTGGGAGATTTCGGTGCTGCCATTGTTGATTGGGCAGTTCCTTTGTCCATAATTTTCGCGATACCCGTAATGATTTTAATCGGCATTGCTATGGAACGTGGTTTAATTAAACACTTTTATAAACGCACACACGCCGAGCAGATTCTAGTTACGTTTGGTTTGGCGATTGTAATTCAAGAAATAATCAAACACTTCTTTGGTGCAAATCCTATACCTACACCTGCTCCCGATATTGTTTCTGGCAGCGCTGCTGTTGGTGCATTTTTCGGTTTAAGTGATAACTTGGTCTATCCTTGGTGGCGACTCATCTATATCGTATTCGCTGGAGTTGTTATTTTTGCCGTATTCGCATTCTTAAAATTTACAACATTTGGCATGGTAGTAAGAGCAGGTATGGCTGACCGAGAGACAGTTGGCCTGCTTGGTATAAATATCCAGAAACGCTTTACCATAGTATTTGCCATTGCTGCACTTGTGGCGGGCTTAGCAGGAGTTATGTATTCACCAATATTGCCTCCCGACTATTATATGGGTATGGAATTCTTAGTACTCTCCTTTGTGGTTGTTGTAGTTGGCGGAATGGGCTCTCTTGGGGGGGCAGTTTTGGCAGGTTTCTTATTGGGAATTTTACAATCATTTGCATCAATGAATGAGGTGAAATCAATTATTCCAGGTATTGATCAAATAATTATATATCTTGTTGCTATTGTTGTGCTGTTAGTACGGCCTCGTGGCTTATTGGGGCGTGAAGGGGTATTTGAGGATTAATCATGAAAAATTTATTTAAAAGTAACGCTGTAATCATGCTGGTCTTCTCTGCTGTAGTTTTATCAGCACCAATTTGGGCAGATCCAATTGGCGCTAACTACCCTGATTTACTTCAAAAATTTGCAATCTTTGGCTTATTTGCTGTCGGCTACAATATTTTATTTGGATTGACTGGATATTTGTCCTTTGGTCATGCGGCGTTTTTGGGTGTAGGCTCCTATGCGGCTGTTTGGTCACTCAAATTATTAACCATGAATGTATTTTTAGGTATTATTTTAGCAACAATAATATCTGGTCTTTTTGCATTAGTGATCGGCTTTATTAGTTTGCGTCGTTCAGGAATATATTTCTCTATACTTACATTGGCATTTGCACAAATGTCATATTCCCTAGCTTATTCTGTATTAACACCTATTACTAATGGTGAAACAGGTTTGCAAATTGCTGCTGATGACCCACGTTTTTTAGATAGGTTGTTTGGTATTACTCAAGAGGGTGTTGCCATCCCATCTACTCACTTCTTTGGTTTTGATATCAAATCGATGGATGGGTATTTTGGATTTTATTTTGCAGCTGTTGTATTGATTATTGGTTTTTATATCGCCCTTAAAATATTCAGATCACCTTTTGGTTTAAAATTGAAAGCAATCAAATCAAATCAAACGCGCATGACCTACACAGGTTTCAATACACGACCTTACTTATTATCAGCGTTTGTTATTTCTGGAATGTACGCAGGTTTAGCTGGCTCAATTATGGTTGCAATCGATCCATTAGCAGGAGCCGAGCGAATGCAATGGACTGCATCTGGTGAAGTTGTTCTGATGACAATACTTGGTGGTGTTGGTACCTTAATTGGCCCAATGTTAGGTGCTGCGATTATTAAATATGCTGAAAATATATTCTCTGCACTGAATAATACTGAGCTGACTCAAATGTTCAATTTTGCGCCTGAAACTATACAGAATGCATTAGTATTTATTGTTGAACCTTTTGTGGGTAAAGGCTGGCACTTAAGCCTTGGTGCTATGTTTATGTTAGTTGTGATTTTCCTTCCTGGCGGAGTTATGGAGGGTGTTGAACGAATTTTGCGTTTATTTGGAATTGGTAAGAAAAAGAAAGTTGTTGAAGGAGACGCCAAATGAGTAGCACGATATTAGAAATAAAAGGCGTTAATAAAACCTTCGGTGGCTTACATGCATTAAGTGATGTCAATTTACAAATTACTGAAGGTGAAACTCACGCAATTATTGGCCCTAACGGGGCGGGTAAATCAACACTACTTAACTGTTGTATCGGTAAGTTAATTCCAGATAATGGTTCGGTTACCTTTAATGGTCGAAATATGATTGGTATGCCTCCACATGAAATTAATCATGCGGGTATGGTGCGAGTTTTCCAAACGCCAGAAATTTTTCCTGACTTATCATTAATTGATAATTTAATGATTCCTGCGTTAGCTAAACGTGATGGTACCTATTCTTTTAATCCATTTAAAAGTATGGCGAAAGAAAAAGCTATTCGCGATGAGGCAATGGAATCATTAGCCGAGTTTGGTTTAGATAAATTTCATGATCAACATGCAGGCAGTATTTCTCGTGGAGATAAACGTAGACTTGAATTAGCCATGGGCTTAATTCAACATCCGACTTTATTATTGTTAGATGAGCCAACTGCAGGTATGGCACGCCATGATACGAATAACACCATTGAATTGCTTAAAAGCGGCAAAATGGGCGAGATGACCAAAGTTATTATCGAACATGATATGCACGTAGTATTTAGTTTGGCAGATCGTATTAGTGTATTAGCACGTGGACACATTATTGCAACAGGTACTCCTGAAGAAATTAAAGATGATCCAAAAGTAAAAGAAGCATATTTGGGAGAGGAACAGGAAGATGAGTAACGATAGAATAGACGGAGCAGAAGTCACAGAAAAGGTAGCTCCAGTTCATAGTAAAGGTTCTGATCCTGCCTTTTTCTCATGCTGGGATATACATTCATATTACGGCGAAAGTTACATCGTTCAAGGCGTTAGTTTTGATATACGTGAAGGTGAAGTTGTAGCTCTATTAGGCCGTAACGGTGCTGGTAAAACATCGACATTACGTTCAATCGCAAGAATGGATGACCCACAAGTTACACATGGTGAAATTTGGTTAGACCATAAACCATTACATGATATGTCGGCTTATGAAGCGGCACAGAATGGCGTAGGTTTAGTACCTGAAGATCGCCGCATCATTGCTGGACTAACCGTACATGAAAACTTAGAGCTATCTCAAATTGCTCCACCTATGGGTTGGAGTATCGAACGCATCTACGAGCATTTCCCGCGTCTTGCAGAACGTCGTAATCAGATGGGTACTACACTTTCTGGTGGTGAGCAACAAATGCTAGCGGTAGCTCGCGCACTTGCGCGTGACATCAAACTCTTGTTATTAGACGAGCCTTATGAAGGTCTGGCTCCTGTAATCGTTCAGGAAATCGCAAGCATTGTTGACAGTATCAAACAACAAGGTATTACTACGATTATCGTTGAGCAAAATGCAAAAGCAGCATTACGTTTGGCTGATCGTGCATTAATTCTCGATATGGGTAATATTGTATTTGATGGCACTGCGCAAGAAGTCCTCGATAACGAAGAACTTCGTCACGAATATCTTGCTATTTAGCACTTAAAATTTAATGTGAGTATTAAAGATATACTGGTATTTCTTGATGATAGTTCTGGATACCAAGATAGAATTAAAACTGCATTTGAAATGTCTAAAGCACATGAAGCCTTCATAACTGGGGCTTCATTGGCTTCTTTAAAACCTGTCCATGCAAAACCAAAAAATGAAGACGCTCTCATTTATATGTCGGGCAAACAAGCAGAAAGAATTGCTAATAAATTTTCTGCTGATTTGAAATCAGCAGGGATTGATGGTGAGGCTATTGTAATCCCAGGTGATGCTTCAGACAGCGCCATAAGAATGGCTCAATACGCACGAAACTCAGATCTTGTCATACTCGGACAGCCAGACCCTTCCAGAGATAATTTTTCAATATTAAAACGATTTGCTCAAGATGTTATTTTGCACAGCGGTAGGCCCATACTCTTTGTGCCTTATATTGGAACTAGAAAATTTGAATTCAATAAAGCTTTGATAGCATGGGACGGTACTCCAGCAGCTAGCCGATCCATCCATGATTCAATCCCCCTTTTAACAAAAATTAAAGAAGTCTTTATAATAATTGTCGAAAGTAAAAAGCAGAAAGAGCAAAAGAATAATCTTCTCGAAGAGCGATTGATAATCCATCTTATGCGTCATAATATTGAAGCTAAGTTGATTAGAGTTAATCCTGGTTCTAATGATGTATCAACAACAATACTTAACGAAATAACCGAGAGTGATATAGATTTACTTATCATTGGTGGTTATGGCACTCCAACCCTAAAGCAAAAAATATTAGGTAATGTTTCTGCCAATCTTCTAAGCTCGATGATTGTTCCAGTACTAATGTCTCATTAATAAATACCCTAAAGAATGGAATATCTTTGATATTTTGAAATATAAAAAAATAAAATAAACACACCCCCCTACTTTTGGGCGTTTCTACATATTTTAAAGTTTTCAAACACTCCTGACATAATGCTGTCAGGAGCCCCTCTGTATAGTTCACTCATTGCCCAATTACGGGTATTCAACAAAGAGGAACGAAAAATGTCAGAAACAAAATTAGATACTAAGTTAGATATCATGAAGCAACACGGTGCCTTTAGCTGGAACGAATTAATGACAACCGACATCGAAGGCGCAAAATCCTTTTACGGAAAAATGTTTAACTGGAAATTACACGACATGGAAATGGATCAGCCATACACCATGGCAACTATTAACGATCAAGACGTGGCGGGTTTAATGCCAAATCCCCCGGGCCAAGAAACAATGCCAGCCATGTGGGGTGGTTATATAACGGTTGATGATATCGAAGCCAGTATGAAACAAGCACTTGAACTAGGCGCTAACGTACTATTAGAACCTCGGGATATTCCAACCGTGGGCCGAATCTGTGTATTAGCAGACCCGCAAGGTGCGTTCTTTACCATTATCAGTTATTTCGAACAAAGCTAACCTAGGGAAGCGCTGAATAACCTAATGTTATAATCACACATCAACCTTACAGGTTAAATCAACTATGAGACGAGCCGATAGACTGTTCCAAATCGTACAATTCCTACGCACCCGACGCGTAACAACCGCCGCATGGTTAGCTGAAAGGCTGGAAGTGTCCGAGCGAACAGTCTATCGCGATATCAAAGATTTAATCACCTCAGGTGTGAATATTGAAGGCGAAGCAGGTGTAGGCTACGTCGTTAGGCGTGGCTTCGACCTGCCACCACTGATGTTTACCAAAGAAGAAATCAGCGCACTCGCCTTAGGCGCAAGCATTGTCGAAAGCTGGGCAGACCCCGCCTTAGCCACAGCGGCAAAATCCGTATTAAGCAAAATAGAAACGGTATTGCCCGATGAGATGAAAGGCGAATTCGGACAACCAAGAATGTTCTCGCTCTTCTCACACATGTCACCCGAACTCTCAGAACGCATGGCAACCATCAGAACCGCCGCTGACACCCGCAACAAAATCCAACTCGATTATGCAAGAGCTGATGGCCAAAGCTCCGACCGAATCATCTGGCCACTGGGTTTATTCTTCTGGGGCTCACTCTGGACAATCGGCGCATGGTGCGAACTCCGCCAAGCATTTAGAATCTTTCGACTCGATCGGATTAAAGGACTGACCTTATTAGAAGAAACCTTTCCTGCTGAGAAAGGTAGGACGTTGCAGGATTTGATTGAGTATGAGAAATCTGTTTGGGATTGTGAGAATTAGAAACAGGCAAAAAGTGGGGGGTGTCTTTTTTCCGATGATGTAACTTGTTATGTTGTATTTACTACTTTAATTATAGGCTTTTTAGTAGATACTATTTCAATAAAATGATCTTGAGCATAAACACGATAATGATTTAACTCATTAATTTTAACGATGTGTTCTGCGCCTAAAAGAGTATAAGAAGAAAGCCATGTTATAAGTTCTGATTTCTTTGCTTTAGCTATAAACACGTTCATTTCCCAGTCATCATTTTCATGCATGAAAATGAAACTCTCAGACATTTTGCTTTGAAAATAAACGTCAGAAAATATTATTTCAATAACTTCAGATTGACGATAATGCCCAATCTGAATTGTAACCACTGGATCAGATTCATCTAGGGAGTATTTATAACTTTGAATAGCAAAATGAGAATATTCATGGTCTTTGAAAATACTTTTTATATCGAGCATGCTATTTCTCTTTTAAACATAACAGTCTATTAAGAAGGAAGCTGTCCTTCTTAATAATATTATAGGGATTCCTTATAATCTTTTTGACATAAATTATGATTATTTATAAGTTATTGATTTAATTTTAATAAAAACGACAGGGAAAAGATATCCACAGAAAAAGAGAGATGGATTCCCTGTTTTTTGTTTGATAAATGTTCGCTTATGATATTATTGATTTATCAAGATAAAGGCTCTCGAAGCGCTGCCTTGAAATTAACTCGTATTGACTGTTTATATTCAATTCGTCTTTTTCTCATCAGTTGCATTGAATCAAAGGAGCCAATCATGACTGACACTTTTAGTAACAAGAAGAATTCCCAAACACCCGGCAAATCTACCCTTTCTATTTGGGGTGGCGAACAAGAGCATGAGCTCTATGAGCGTTCAACTCAAGTACCTGTGGTTCACAGCGTTTCATTCGCCTATAAAGATATCGACACCTGGCACAAGGTTGCGCTTGAAGAAGAGCCTGGTCATATCTATTCGCGCAATACCAATCCTACCGTGCGTGCGTTTGAAGATAAGGTTAAAGAACTCGAAGGTGCTGAAGCGGCGACCAGTTTTGCCAGTGGCATGGCGGCGATTAGTAATATTTTCGGTACATTTTTACGCCCGGGTGATCGCGTGGTTTCGATTAAAGACAGTTACGGTGGTACGAATAAAATCTTTACCGAGTTTTTACCGCCGCTAAACGTAGACGTTATGTTATGCGACACGATTGATTACGATGAGATAGAAACAGAAGTCGCGAAAGGTTGTACTTTGCTTTACTTAGAAACGCCAACCAATCCTACGGTAAAAATTATCGATATTAAACGCCTTGCGGCAGCGGCTAAAAAAGTAAATGCACTGGTTGTGGTTGATAACACGTTTGCTTCGCCGATTAATCAAAACCCATTAGCCTTAGGCGCTGATATCGTTTTGCATTCCGCCTCTAAATATCTAGGCGGACATGCCGATGCACTCGGTGGTGTTGCGTGTGGTAATAAAGATTTGGTTAAAATGCTGTATCACTATCGCGAAATCAATGGCGCGACATTAGCACCGATGGATGCTTACAGTTTTATTCGTGGCATGAAGACTTTGAGCTTGCGCGTTGAACGTCAAAACCAGAGTGCGATGACCATTGCTAAATATTTGCAAGCGCACCCAATGGTTGAAGAAGTCAATTACCCCGGTTTAGAAACGCACCCACATCACGATGTGGCAAAGTCACAAATGAAAGGCTTCGGTGGCATGTTGAGCTTTTCCGTGAAAGGCGGTTTAGATGCAATTAAAACCTTCTTACCTAAAATGAAATACGCGCACATGGCGGCAAACTTAGGCTGTGTTGAAACGGTTGTCGGCCCACCAGTAACCACCAGTCATGTTGAATGTACTGCAGAAGAACGCGCAGCAGCGGGAATTCCTGAAGGTTTAGTGCGTTATTCAACAGGTATTGAAGATATTGAAGACTTGCTGGCTGATCTCGAACAGGCTTTGGCTTATCTTAAATAGATAAAAGCTCAATTCTGTTGAGCTTTCGTACTGAGCTTGATCGAATATTTATGCTGAGCCTGTCGAAGTACACCCCCCTACTTTTAAGCACTTTCTAGAAGAGTTCACAAAAGTAGGGGGGTGTCCTTTATTGTGTTT
>CALJIH010000252.1 GCA_937974135.1 uncultured Cocleimonas sp.
AAACAAAAAGGTAGAGATTTTGCTAAAAAATATAAAGTACCGCATGTGACTTTGTTGTTTTTTGATAAGAAAGGAGAACGCGTCAATACTATTCAAGGTGTGACTTCATCAGATGTCATTAAGACCAATCTTCAAAGCTTAACCAATCGTAGGTAAGGAAAAGGTCACACTATTTGATTATCTGATAATAGCTTTTGGATAATATGATTAGCTAAACTTGAGGATAGATAATAAGGTTTGTCATAACCCAATAATCTACCGAGTTTCAATATGAGTTTAATCAGAATCGCCGCATTTTCAGATGGCGACGTTGGCGGCAATCCTGCGGGAGTTCACATCAGCGATGAGCTTCCCACAACTACAGAAATGCAAGCAATGGCGGCTGAAGTCGGATACTCCGAGACTGTCTTTGCTAAACCATTATCTGAAGATATATCCAAAGGCTGGCAAGTACGTTATTTTTCTCCTGAATCTGAAGTACCTTTTTGTGGTCACGCAACCATCGCGCTAGGCGCAGCACTTGCCATGCAAAATGGTGCAGCAGTGTTTCCGCTGCAACTCAATGAGACCAATATTACGGTTGAAGGCATTATTGAGAACGACAGCTATGCTGCCGCTTTGCAATCACCTAATACACATTCTGCACCTGCTGAATCAACCTTAATAGATGAGGCACTATCATTATTTGGATACAACCAAAGCGATCTCAACACAGAGATTCCCCCTGCATTTGCTAACGGTGGGGCCAACCATTTGATTATTGGATTGAATTCTCGTAAAGCACTAAGCACGATGGATTATGACTTAAATGCTGGACGAGATTTCATGAACAAGGCAGGATTAGTGACCGTTATGTTTGCTTATGCTGATACACCGCAACTGTTTCACACACGCAATCCATTTGCTTCAGGAGGCGTCTTTGAAGACCCTGCAACTGGTGCTGCAACTGCCGCTTTTGCGGGTTATTTACGCGACTTGAAATGGCCAACCTATGTTGAAAACAAAAGCGAAATTAATATTGTGCAAGGCGAAGACATGGGTGCGCGCTCATTGATTCGTGCTGAGTTTACAGATCAAACTGGTTCGTCAATTAGAGTGTCTGGGACAACACGATTAATCTAAGTTTAAAAGCGATGTATTGAGCCTGTCGAAATCACACCCCCCTACTTTTAGGCGGTTTTAACAAACGCTAACTAATCCGTTCGGCGTGATTCAAAGTCGCTAATCACTAGATTAATATAAGGGAGCACGCAATTTTTATGGCTCGATGGAACTTCTGTACATCGAATAAACTTTACATCTGCGCCATAACCTTTCATGGTTTTTACCGTGTCTTCGGTACTGATAATGGGCACTGTCTCGTCATCAGCGCCATGAAATAATGTGATGGGATGTTTCGGATGCCAATTATGTACATCATTGCTTCTCCCACCTTTTAGAAAATCCTCGAGAAAATCAGTCTCATAATCAACATCACCATTTTCAGGGATTAAGATATGCTCTATGTATTCACTAACAACCTTAGCTAAGAAATCAGGCACTTTTACTCTTGATATAGGAAAACCTGCTTTATCAGATGCCAGTTTATTCAGCCCCAAACTGATATTGTACGGTCCAGCTCCCATAAACGCGGTGACTAAATTAAAGTCTCGAATCGGTTTATTGTAATATTGCTGCATCGCCGCCATGGTCACATAACCGCCTTGCGAATAGCCCGTCATAAATAGCTGGCCATTGGTTTCGACGTTATTACTTTCAATCCATGTTTTTGAGGCGAGCAACATATCATTCACAACATGCGCGGAAGGAAACTTCTGTAAATAAGGATGCTTGATGCCATGCGAAGATCCATAACCCACAAAGTCCGCTGAGAACACGATATAACCCATGGAAGCCAAAGCAATCTCAAGGCCCTTTTCACCCGCTTTACGTTGGTGACTGGGTGCTTCTTTATCTATAAACGTGGTCGCGTGTTGATAGCTAATTATCGGACTTGGTGTGGGTTTCACTGGCACCACAATTAGCCCTGAGGCTTTTACCAACGTTGCTTTAGAGCCAATACTGATGTATTCGATCTTGTAGGTATTAACTGGATATCTTGCCGTATGCCGTGCACCCACATCATTAAGCGAAGTTTGAATCTCAGCAATGGAATTAAAAACAGCCCCAGTTGCTGAGATAAAATCCCCTCGATTTCCCTCAGGAGGTATAGGCGGTTTCGGCTGAGTGATCTCATCTCTTATCGCCGAACAGGAAGCCAATAAAAGGCTAAATAAAATAAGTGAACAGATTTTTACGCTTGTAGACACACATTTATGCTTTACTAAGTTGACCACATAATCTCCCTATTAATTAGTCATATCCTAGTTTTAGTATAGATGTATTTTTGTTACCTTTTTTAACTCTTCTTACTGATTAGGTAACAAGCGATCTCGACCAGACAATCTTCCTATATTGAATAGCATTTTTCCCGGGTTTATTACCACTCTATTAGCTAAGTTGCGGAGCCTTAAATCACGTTCTTCTGGCCTTAATTTAGCTTTTTCAGTCCAGTCAAGTTTGCGGACAGAATATCCAGCAAATGGAACATCAAAAGCATGCAATTCAAACTCATGACGATATCTATAATTACCTTCTTTGGCTTTATTGCACTTTCCTTTCCAGATTATATTGTAAAGATTGGATTTAGGGTCACGCGAAATTCTAATTTGATGATCAGCCGTATCATCTCGTGCAAGAATATGTGATTGAAATGCAGGTATTTGATAATGACTATCTTTATCAGAAATGATTTCAGGAATAGGATCTATTTTGCGATTAAAATCATCGAGATAATCAAGCTCAAATCCATTATTTTCATCTGCTAACATCATGGAATCATGACTAGCAATAGAATTCGCAGAGGCAAAGCCGTAGTTCAGCCATGTTTCAATTTTTTCCCATTTTGAGGATAATGCCGATTGAACTCTTGAAGCTTCTAACATTGCTTCATAGTCAAATGGATAATAATAATTTTCTGAACGAAACCTCAAATCTAAAGAAGCTTTTGCAGGTAAATTACCTTTAGCTTCATGGAGTAATATCCCTAAATAAAACTCCTTTAATGGATGTCCCTTTGGCCAAGGGTTCCCTAAAAACTTTATATTTCCATGCATATCACCCTCCCTTAAGTGATAATGCCTCCCACGGTATAATATAAAGTGTAAAAAAACGTCGAGCAATCACCCAAATATACTAGTAACAAAACTGTGTGTATAACTAAAGACACCCCCCTACTTTTACGTTGTTTTGAATCTATTTTTACTCTGCTTTCGTTAAGTGTGTTTTACTTTCAACTATATCGGCTTAGAATAAGCCAACAATCCATTAGGGAATTCTATGTATCACTTATATATCCGACAAAGCTGTCCTTACAGCAAACGTGTTTCATCGTTTATGAAGAAAAATAAACTCAAAGTACAATTACGCGACTTAGACGAAAAACCTCACGAAAAAGAATTAATCAAACGCGGTGGAAAAGCACAGACGCCTTATTTGGTGGATACAAAAACACAACAAGAAATGTATGAATCTGCAGATATTATTGATTATTTAAAAACTCAATTAGAAGAGGATTAAAAGACACCCCCCTACTTTTACCGGATTTTAATCTAAAACATGCGTTTGTTTTAAGTGGTGGATTATCTTATTATCAGCGTATGAAAGTTATTCTGTTCATCTGTTTTTGCCTATTAGTAAGTCTATTTCATATAGCAACCATGCCTATACATGCTAACGGTGATCCAAAAATAGCAACTCATACTGAAAGTGCTGAACATCATTCAACGCACCAGCATCACAACATGATGGGGTCTGAGCATCATCAGTCAGAAGATCATTGCCCTCATAATAACGATTCATGTTGCCTCACATTAACCATACCTTTTGATACCTTACAATCTATTCAACTTTCAGTATCAGAAGACCTTTATCCATCACCCACCTTATCGATTCCTAAATTAATTCTTACTAAACTCTATCGACCTCCAAAGTTTTCTGCTTAACAGCAAAATAAAACATTACTAAGGTGGCATTCGCCACACAATAAACTTATGGAGAAACACTATGGGCATGACGCACTATATGGAGTTACTGGCGGTTAACCAGCCGTGGAATTTAATTATTTTTATGGGGATACCCATTGTATTAGCAGAGACACTTGCCATCACGGAACTGTATATTCTATTTACACGAAAGTTTGATGGGATCGTGCATACCATTAATAGATGGTCTGGTATTGCAGTCGGCATTTATTTCGTTGGTATTATTATCTACATCGTCACACAAGCCATTATCCCGATTACCGCCAAAGGTGAATGGCGCACCATTATTGATGTAATTGCCGTCTATACCTACATTATTGGCGGACTTCCACTGATCTGGATAGCGCTTCAAGAACTCGGCTTTGTGGATAAAAACAAAGATCGAGAAGGCAAACTAAAAGTACACGCGACCTGTGTAGCCATCTTTCTAATCTTCGGCCATATCGCAATGATATTCGGCATGATGGATCCTGCAATCCTAGGTCACGCAGGTATGCATGGCATGGAGGGGATGAAACACTAAGGTTTCGCTTATTCATAAATAATTGCCACATAGGATTCTCTATGTGGCAATTGTGATTACTGAGATTTGAGATAATTTAAAAAGACACCCCCCTACTTTTTGGGCGTTTTTCAATCTAAAGGGTACTGGCCCCTTTTATTCATATAGTTTGATACTTTGGAGATACTCAACCCCATTTACAGCCAAAGCTATCTGCCTTTAAAGGCCAAACTCTGCAAAGTTAGATTCAATATGGCGCATATCCGGTTTTGACAGTAATTCGACCGCGTTTCCATGATCGCCATTAAATTCGACTTCAGCATTTCCATCATCGTAATGAAATACATCAAATTTACCGGTACAAACTCGACAGAAGGCACTTGTTACATCCGTATCAGGCTTTTCGATGACTGGCCCGCATTGCTTACAAACTAATAAAGATTTGCCTTGGTCACTATGGCCAATAATATGTTTCAGTTCATGCTCATCAAGCTGTAAAAACACATCTACAATGTCTGGATCAAATTGTGTCCCACGTGATTGTTTCATTACCGTTTTGGCGTTATCTAAAGACATTGATTTTCTATAAGGTCGATTAGATGTCATCGCATCAAATGCATCCGTCACACCAACAATTCTCGCACCAAAAGGAATTTCATCTCTGATTAAAGTATTCGGATAACCTTTACCATCCCAGGATTCATGATGATACCTCGCCAGACAGGCAATTTCTCTCGTTAGCTCATGCTCAGATAATGCTAAATAACCTGCCTCCGAGTGAGATTGCATGATTTGTAATTCTCTCGTTTTCAACTTCTCTG
>CALJIH010000253.1 GCA_937974135.1 uncultured Cocleimonas sp.
CTAAACAGCACTTTTAATGATTTGCAGTGTTTTTTCAGCACTATTGTAATCCAAAGGCAGATACTGAGCCTGTTGATCTTTAACTAAAATCATACTTGGAAAACCCTGCGCCCCGATTTGTCTTCCCAA
This sequence comes from uncultured Cocleimonas sp., assembly GCA_937974135.1. Classification (GTDB taxonomy): domain Bacteria; phylum Pseudomonadota; class Gammaproteobacteria; order Thiotrichales; family Thiotrichaceae; genus Cocleimonas. Next base: position 130 of record CALJIH010000253.1, read on the forward strand.
CATCATTTCAGATTCTAATTGTTGTTGGGTTTCTAATGCGTTTAATTCTTTTTCGAATTGGTCTTTATCCAAACCTAAATCTGTTGCTAGTGAAATCAAAGTACTATCATCGGATGGATTTTTAGCATCCATATAATAAGCGTATTGGATCTTTTCAATCATCTCTAATTCGAGATCAGGGTTTTGCTGTCGCGCAGCAATCACAGCGCGACAGGCAGGGTAGGTTGATCTTCTGGGTTCACACTTGTCCCAAAAATCAAAATTAAACTCAGTGCCAGGGATATGCTGTTGGATGCGTCGCCAATAACCAGCAATATCAGATTGCATGGTCTCTAGCATAGGTTCGTTTGAATCTGGAGCTAATCCACCCAGTAAATACTTAAGCTCAACTTGCTCGGGAAGCTTAGTTTTAATTTCAGTCCAAGTTGGTTTAAAACCCCAACACCAACTACACATCGGGTCGTGCACATAGTAAAGTATCATGTATTGATTATAGGAGATCGACGATGAAACAAAAACTACTAATGGCAACAATTCTAAGCACGATGCTTGGTTTGACAGCTTGTACACAAGAAAGCCAGAACCAGATTGGCCGTGCAATTAATAATTGGACGGGTACTAACGGAATACTTGAGGTATATGCAGGACCTACGCTTATAAAACGTTTTATGAAAATTGATAAATTAACCACGGCCTTAGGCACCAGTAATGATAAAGACCGACCATACCGTTATGGCTATGGCTTTATGGATGCAAATTTAAATGGTTCGATTGATGCTGATGAAAAGAAGAAAGTTTACTTTGAGTTCAGTGATTATTCGACGTCCTATATATTCTTTGAAGATCCTAATAGCTAACTAGCTAAAATCAACTCATTTTATAAGTAGACGCCTTTTTGCGTTCATCTTAGATAAATGTATAAACAGCTATAATTCCCCTAATAGATAATCTCTGGTTTATTCTTAGAACTAGAGATTCTGTTAGGGGAATAATAATGAAAAATAATACCTATCAAGCTAACGCTAAAGACTGTAGTTTGAGTCCGTTTCTTTCTCGAAATGGCGAAATGAAACGCATAAAAAACCAAGCGGGTTTTGTTAATAAGTTACTGTTAATGTTTATTATTGGCGGCTTAGGATACAGTGCATTTATCGCTAAAAACAAAGGTTTGATTTCTTTTGATCAAACAAAATCATTTGTTGGCAACTTATCAAAAAAAGCATCTGAAAAATTTGCGAGTAGTAACGATGGTTTTACCGGTTATGGTGTGCAATTGATGGCGACAAAACAGCTAGATCAAGCTAAAACTGTCATGAATGATTTTGCTCGTGATGGTTATTCAGCTTTTGTTGTGGCGAGTAAAAATAAAGGTCGTACTTTATATAAAGTTAGATTAGGCCCATATTCGTACAAACCTGAAGCCGTTGCAGTGCAGGATAAGGTGGTACGTCGTTATCCGAATAACCCTTATGTGAAAAGCAGTTTAGTTATCTACAAGCCTAATTAAAGGCGAAACTGTTAAAAAGTAGGGGGGTGTCTTTTTTATATTTAAAAGACTTTTTGCGCTTAATTTCCAGCTGCCTTCATCTTTTCTAATCGTTTAGTCGCTAGATTAACCGCATTCTTATTGTCAGGAAAATATTTCAAAACATCTTCAAATGTTCTGCGTGCGTAAGTCCAGTTTTTTAACGCATAAAAACTATAACCCAGTTTAATCGCTGCATCAGGTGCTTTACTACTATTTTTATATTTTTGTAAAACCTTAATAAATTCTTTTACTGCGCCCTTGTAGTTATTATGAGAATACATAATCTCACCAATCCAATACTGGGCATTTGCAGCTAGTGGGCTGTTTGGTTGAAGTTTAATATAATCTTCAAATGCACGAGTTGCAGCCGTTGGTGATGAGCTCATTTTGTTAAATGCTTGTTGATACGTTTCTTTTTCGTAATCGCTTGGCGCTCTGGGCTTGCCTGCTGTGCTTGCAGAACTATTGTCAGTTTCTTTTGCAGGCAGTGTTTTAACCCCGTCAGTTTTCACTGTAACCGGGGCAGCTGCGGTTGGTTTAGCAGGAGTTGCAGGTTCTTGTTTTGGCGCAGCAGGTTTTGCTGGTGCTTCTTTTACAGGTGTCGGCGTTGCCACTACTGCTGCGGGTTTCTCAACCTTAGTGTCAGTTTTTTGTTCAGTAGACGCTTGCTGTTGAGTATTTTGCTTCATGCTAGAACGAAGCTCATCTATTTGCTCGTCAACGTTCAGAAAACCTTGTTTTTGCACTTTCTTTAGTTGTTCGATTTGATGCTTTAAAACTTCATTCTGACCTGTTAGCTCGCGCGATTTTTTCTCTAAAATCTCTAAACGCTGAAAAATTTGAATAATTGATTCAGGGTTCACTTCAGCGTTTGCAGGCGAGAGCAGTATTATTAGGCTCAGAAAAAAGCTGATTCCTAATTTACTTTTATACATATATTTCCCCTTTATTATTGATGACTACTGAAAATCAATAATCATCATATTTAATCTCAACACGACGATTCTTTTGCCATGCAGAAGGACTGTGTCCGCTAACTACAGGTACTTCTTCACCAAATCCGATAGTTTTTAACTGATCACTTCTTGGACCTTGCGCGACCATGATATTTTTTACGGATTGTGATCGAGCTTCAGATAATGCCACATTATATTCTCGTGATCCACGTTCATCTGCGTGTCCTTCGAGGCGCATTTTTAAATTTGGGTATTTAGCAAGTAACTTAGAATGCGTATTGATTAAAACCATATATTCAGGGCGAATTGATGATCTATTGTAATCGAAGTAAATCACTCTCTGAGAGAGTAGATTGTTAGGGTCATTTAAGCCTGCAAGTGTAATGTCCTGAGTATTATTGGGATCGTTATTGCTACCTGGTAAATAATTGAAATTACTTCCATTCTGTTCTGATGTGGAAACTTTTGAGCTGCCATCAGGATTTAAAGTGCCATTGGTTGCACCATTATTCGTTTTACTACTTACTACCGGTTTCTTAATATCACCACCACTACCTATGGTTTCTTTTACAGACTGGCTACTACAAGCAGTTAAGGCTATTGCACTCATTAGCACGGTAAATGTTGTTCTAATTGTTGTTTTTCTCATAACTAATTCCTTCTATATCTATATAGTGTTGATTTGCAAGTTATTGGTTTAAATAAGGTGACCAAGCAGGCTCACGAACATCGCCAACAGGCGAGGTTAAAAATTGTCTAGATTTGGCGTTATCGCTAACAACAGCAAGGGTGTTATCACCATTTTTTAGCGTTGTATATGCAACCATCGCACCATTGGGTGAAAGCGTTGGTGATTCGTCTAATTGCCCGTTAGAAAGCGTATCTGCACCTGAATTATTTACGGATCTAATAGCAATATTAAATGCCCCACGGTTGCCTCTAACAAAGGCGAGTTTTTTATTGGCGATATCTGCCGCACTATTGTACTTACCATCGAAAGTTAAACGTTGGGCAGTACCACCGGCAGCTGAAATTCGATAAAGCTGTGGGCTACCACCACGATTTGAAGTGAAAATTATTGAATTAGTGCCGCTCCATGCCGGTTCGGTATCAATTGCCGATGAGGTCGTTACACGCGTTAAACGTCCATTATTAACATTGGCCACATATATATCCGGACTACCATTGATGGATAAACTCATGGCTAGACGATTACCATCGGGTGACCAAGCAGGAGCGCCATTAATTCCATCTCTGGCAGAAATTTTACGTTTTTGACCGGTAAATATATTTTGTACGTAAATCGCAGAAGTGTTTTCTTCGAATGATACATACGCTAATTGTTGTGCATTTGGTGACCATGCTGGTGACATTACAGGTAAACGTGATGTCAGAATTGCTTTTGGTCTATGCCCATCAGAATCAGATACATATAATCTAAATAAGCGATTATCACTGGTTTTATTGGTAACCGTTACGTACGCCAAACGCGTATCAAATGCTCCTTTTTCACGTGTTATTTTCTCATAAATTTTATCAGCTGCTTGATGCGCGACACGGCGACTATTGCTGTTAGATGAAATCTTATAAATAGTTTTTGCATTGTCTGAGGTGCTGGTGAGTTCTACTTCTAACCCCCCATTTAAAGGCTTGCCACGAACGATATAATCAGCAATATTAGAATATGCGCCGCCATTTAATACTGATCCATAAGGTGGTAGATTATTGATTTTACTTCTATTGACTACAGTAAAGCGTCCACTACGTTTTAAATCAGCTTCAATGATGCCATTAGCCCCGCCAGGGATGTTAGCAAGATAGATAGGAATCCCATCATCGCTGGTTTTAGAAATGCGTAATTCTAACTCAGCTATTGCCACAGTTGAGCTAATGAACAACAAGACTGTCAGTAAAAATTTGTATTTGTTTGTATTTGCCATACTTATTAGTCCATTTTAAACGTAATAGTTCGATCAGATTTACTAAAATTATATTTACTCGGCGGTCTTGGCAAGGGTTCTGAGCGCTCAAATGCTTCACGAACAGATGCGCAAAACTCTGGATTACCTGTACAAGATTGAACATTTATTCCGCTGGATATAAAACCACTATTCGAAATGGTGATTTTTACCCTTGCCTGTTTGCCTTTTGTGCCTGGTGGTGGATGCCAACGTCTTTTTACATGAGCTTGAACACGTCCACCCCATGAGACTTGTGCTCCTCTGCGTTCTTTTGAAAGTGATTTTTGCCTTGCAGCAGCAATCGCATCGGATTTTCTTTTAGCTTCAGCAGCCGCAGCTTCAGCTTTTTTCTTATCTTGTGCTTCTTGCCATTTGCGGTGATATTCTGCCTTTTTGGCAGCTAATTCTTTAGCTTCTTGTGCAGCTTTTTCTCTTGCTGCTTTCTCTCTAGCGGCTTTAGCTGCAGCAATTCGTTCTGCTTTTGCTTTTTCGGCTTTTTGTTTAGCGATACGCTCTGCTTCTTCTTTTTCACGCTTTTCTTTTGCCAGTTTTTCAGCTGCTTCTTTTTTAGCTTTCTCTTTGGCGGCGGCTTTTCGTGCTGCTTCCTTTTTTGCTTCTTCACGGGCCTTTTTCTTTGCAGCTAACTTTTTGGCTTTTTCCTTTGCCTTTTTTTCTGCTCTTCGCTTGGCCGCTTTTTCAGCCTTTTCCTTGGCTTTCTTCTCAGCAAGACGTTTTGTTTTTTCTTCTTCTTTCTTTTTAGCTTTCTCTCGAGCGATTTTTTTCCTTTCTTCTTCAGCCTTCTTTTTCGCTAAAGCAAGAGCTTCGGCTTTTTGTTTCTCTGCTTCGGCTTCTTCCGCTTCTTTACGTTGTCGTTCTTGAAGTTTTTTAGTTTCCGCTATTTTTCTTTCTTGTTCGACTTTTTCAGCGGCTTCCCTTTCGACAATTTCCTGCTCCTCGCGCTTTTTCTGATCTAGTTCTTCTGCTTGTTTTTTCTCTAACGCTGCTTTTTCCGCAAGGGCTTGTTCTTCACGTTTCTTGTCTTCAAGTTCTTTTTGTTTTTGTGCTTCTGCAAGTTTACGTTCTTCAAGCAATTTCGCAGCTTGCTTTTCTTTTACTTCTTTTAATTTCTGCGCTTCAAGTGCCGCTAATTTTAATGCCTCTTGCTTTCTTTTTTCTTCCGCTAATTTCTCTTTTATCAGCTCTTGTTGTTTTAACTTTTCGTCTTTGATACGTTTTTCTTCGAGCAATTTTTCTTTTGCAAGTTTCTCTTTTCGTGCAGCATCTTGAGCTTTTAATTCTTCTAAAACCTCCTGTTCTGGCTTTTTAGCAGATTCTTCTTCAGCAACGTTGTTTGCTTGTGGCTCTAGCGAGTCAGATACCACCAATGAAACTGGTATCCCGGCATCTGCTATCTTTGGTCTTTTGGTCCAATCGAAGCTGAAGAAGAATATACCAGCGATGATAAGGTGAAATATCACCGCTCCAATTACTGCTCCAGGATGTTTTGCTAACAGTTTGAACATGACTATTGCTGATTAGAGACTGGCTCTGTCATCCAGCTGATTTTCTTTGCGCCAGCTTTTTGTGCTGCAAGCATAGCTTGAGTTACATGGGTGTGAATCGCATTACCATCGGCACGAATGTAAACGGGGCGATTGCCAGTTTCACCCAGTTGGCCTTGCATTTGCTGTGTTAGTTCAGTGTTACTGATGATTTCTTCAGAGTTGCCTAAGCTAAGATCCCCATTTTCACGAATCACGATAAAAAGAGGCGTTTGATTGCTATCACTTTCTAATAGATCAGCATTAGCTTCGGGCATATTTACATTGACGCCTGACTGCATCATTGGCGCTGTAACCATAAAAATGACCAGCAATACCAACATCACATCGATATAGGGTACAACATTCATTTCTGCCATAGCACGGCGTTTTTTATTTCGACGAGACATGCTTAAGATTTGTCCTTAGTAAGAATAGCTTGACGCTCAAGAAGGGTAGTGAATTCTTCTCTGAAGTTTTCGTAGCGAATCGCGATTCGATCTATTTTATCGCTAAAGCGGTTGTATGCGATTACAGCAGGTATCGCAGCGAATAAGCCTATCGCAGTAGCGATTAATGCTTCTGCAATGCCTGGTGCCACAACAGCGAGCGTTGCTTGTTTCATTTCACTTAAAGAGATAAATGAATTCATAATGCCCCAAACCGTACCAAATAAACCGATATAAGGACTGGTAGAGCCAACTGTTGCAAGAAAGGATACGTTTTGTTCGAGTTTGTCGACTTCACGTGTTTCAGCTACCCTCATGGCTCGTTGGGCGGTATCCGTAACAGGTAATGTTCTGGGAGATTCGCCTTTATTTAAGCGCGCGTACTCATGATAACCATTGAAGAAAATGGCCGCCATGCCGTCTCGATCTGTTCTATTCGCTAGGTCGCCATATAGCTTGTTTAATGAAATCCCACTCCAGAAGCGATCTTCGAAAATTTCGAGTTTCTTTTCGGCTTTTCTGAGCTGACTACGTTTTATAAACATTAATGTCCAAGAAGCTAAAGATGCTAATACTAGAATAACCATAACCGCTTTCACGACTAGGCTGGCGTCCATAATTAGCTTGAGGATGGTTTGATCGAAAGTCATTTACTATTTTCCTTAATTTTTTCTACAAAAAAGTCTGGCAGACGTCTTGGTTTAAATTTTTTTGAATCTACCGCAACGACTGTTACATTGCCTTCTGCCAAGACTACATGCTCTCCATGCTTTTCTTTTTCATCGATTTTAGAGGGCCTAAGCACTTGTTGTTTAAAAACAACACTTGTATTCCTCAACTCTCTGATGTCAGCAGTTACAAAAAGTTCATCATTAAATAAAGCAGGTTTACTATATTCGCAGTCAAGTTTACGTACCACAAAAGCTAAATGGTGTTCTGAGAGTAAATGATCTTGTTCAAGCCCTAAGGTTCTTAACCACTCTGTTCTGGCACGCTCAAAAAAATTAATATAGTTAGAATGATAAACCACTCCGCCCGCATCAGTATCTTCATAATAAACCCGAATAGGCAGTTTAAAAACGGCCTGAGTTTGTTGTGATATTGCTTGTTTTATCATTGTTGAATGCTAACACAATGTGATTAGAAAGTGCCCAGTCCGACTAAATTCAATTTATCAGTATTTGAAATAAATAATTTAATAAAATATAGAGAAAACGTAATAAAAACATGCATTCGCTTACCTCATAGAGTCATGATTTCTCGATATAAAAATGAAAACATCATAAAAGTAGGAGGGTGTCTTTTTTACTGCTTATTGGCTTTAGATAGGCGTTTAGCGATACGCACCATGTGTGCTAATTCAGCTTCTAATTCTTGACGTTTGGTTTCTAAATAACTGTGTAGGTTTTGTTTGCGCATAAAGAGAAAAAATACTTTTAGATTCGCAATAGCGCGTTGATATTCTCCACGTAAATTTAAAGCTAGTGCACTGCCTAATATGATTGAGCAAAAATAAAAGAGTGACCAGTAGAAACCAAAATTTCTATATACATAATTACATTGTAATCCCCAAAAAATAAAGAAAAATAACATGCCTAACATTACCCAAGCGGTATCATGCTGATCGACATTTTTGGATACTCTTTTGGTTACAAGATGCGTAAGCATATATGGAATAATGCTATTAATGATTCCCCATAAAGCAATAGGAAAGCCTATTAAAACGATGCCTAATGTTCTTAATGTATATAGTGTAAGTAAAACAGGCTGGTATTTGATGGCTAAATGATAGTTACTGATTCCGCAGGCCTTACAAAGTCGCTCAAAGACACGTAATTTGCTCATTAGACTGCGAATTTTTTCTGGCTCATGTTTTTTTAATAAATCTTGAACTTCGATCAGTTGTTGAAGTGCATTGAAACGTTCGCTTAGTTTACGGCGCCGTTTAAGCGGTGGTTTTTCAGATTTATTTTCGCCATAAGTTTTACTCGATCGAAGTGAAAAAAATTGTTCTAAACGTTTGACTAAATCTAAGTCCTGCCAAGATTCTGTATTTAAAGTAACTGATTCGATGCCTTCTTGGACACGATCAGTAATTAAATGCACCGCATCATATTCATTCATATCTTTTGGAACATCTAAATTTACGGGGTTACCATAGTGAACGAGTACCTCAGTTCTGGCTCTTCGTTGACGGCTAAATGTCATTCCGACAGGGATAACTACTGGTGCAATACCATCATTGGCCTTGATAGCCCCTAAAGCCATTCTAGCCGCACCAGTTTTTATTTCTTGAACAAATGACTTTGAATGGCTTTGACCTTCGGGGAAAATGACCAATGTTTGATTTTCGGCTAGAAGCTCATAACATTTTGAAAAAGTATCAACATTTTTTGATGTGTCAGTTTTATCTGTTTCGCGTCGGTAGATAGGCACAGTACCAATCATATGTAAAATTGGCTTTAAAATGGGGTTTTTAAATAGGCCATCCCGGGCTAAAGCTCGAATATCTCTATCTGTTGAGGCTTGTAAGACGGCGGCATCAATAAGTGCATTGACGTGATTAACGCAAAGTATGATACCTTTATTTTCAGGTAATTTTTCCTCTCCTGTCACCTCGTAGCTTCGATAAAATACTTTCATCGTTAAAGCGCAGAGTTTCTTCCAAATGAAAATGAATGCTCTGCGTGAAAAAGAGTATTTTGGGGTGCTAGACATACTCTAATAATAGCTTATGAATCTGTTATTTATCACAATTGAACATTAAATTCTGAGCTTTAAATATTAGCTTTTGACTAAGTTAAATAGCTTATATGTACGTATGTTAGGTTTTTAAACAGCAAAAAACGAGTTTTCATTCAGCCGAAGCGTAGCGAAGACAACAGTGATAGCTGGCACGAAAGGAAAGGATTTTAAAACCACATAAAAGTGGGGGGGTGTCTTTTTTTAATAATTTTTTGGATTTATTGAGTTAAATTAAGACTCTACATCGTTATCCAGGTCTTTCGGTTGCTTTAGCCCAAAATGTTGCCAAGCATGACGCGTAGCAGTTCTTCCACGAGGAGTACGCATTAAAAAACCTTGCTGTATTAGGAATGGTTCAATCACATCTTCAATGGTTCCTCGTTCTTCACCTATGGCTGCGGCAATGCTTTCAACGCCAACAGGTCCACCATCAAACTTTTCCATGATCGCCAATAAAACGCGACGATCCATATGGTCAAAACCTTGATCGTCAACATTTAACATATTCAATGCAAGATCAGAGATTTCTTTGGTGATCTTTCCATCTGACTTCACTTGTGCGTAATCTCGAACACGTCTTAACAAACGGTTAGCAATCCTGGGTGTTCCACGTGAGCGTCGTGCGATTTCTTCGGCGCCAGCATTATCAATTTTGACATTAATGATGCCCGCAGCGCGTGTGACTATATGGGTGAGGTCTTTAATATTATAAAACTCTAAGCGTTGCACAATACCGAAACGATCACGTAAGGGAGAGGTTAATAAACCCGCTCTGGTGGTAGCACCGACCAATGTAAATGGAGGCAAATCGAGCTTGATAGATCGTGCAGCAGGACCTTCTCCAATCATAATATCTAACTGAAAGTCTTCCATTGCAGGGTAGAGGATTTCCTCAATGACAGGACTAAGTCTGTGAATCTCATCCACAAACAACACATCATTTTCTTCTAGATTTGTCAGTAAGGCAGCTAAGTCACCAGCTTTTTCAAGGACAGGACCAGATGTTTGACGTAAATTAGCATTCAGTTCATTGGCGATGATGTGAGATAAAGTGGTCTTTCCCAGTCCCGGTGGTCCGAAAATTAAAACATGATCAAGAGCTTCACCACGAGCTTTCGCAGCGGGAATAAAAATTTCCATTTGTTCGCGTACAGTCGGTTGACCAACATAATCTTCTAATGTTTGTGGACGGATTTTTTCTTCAATATCTCGACTTTGATCATCCAGACCAGCCACAGGAGAAATGATCCTGTCATTTTGAAAATCATCATTGTCCCCATAATCTATCATCCGAGGCTCGCTTTAAGTGCTTTGCGAACTATTTCTTCTACTGATAATTCACCGCTTGAATATTTAGCAACCATTTGACTTGCTTGTGTCGGTTTGTAACCAAGTGCAAGTAATGCTGCTACGGCCTCATCTTCTAAGTTACGTATTGAGGTTGGAGGTGTGATTCCTTCAATTTCTGTTTGCTCTGAAGGTTCAGGCAGACGATCGCGCATCTCAATAATAAGACGCTCTGCCGTTTTCTTACCTACACCAGGTAATTTGGTGAGACCAGAAACATCATTGTTATGAACTCTTTGAGAGAATTCATTAGCAGTCATGCCTGATACAATAGCTAATGCCATTTTAGGTCCCACTCCATTTACTTTCAGTAAAATCCGAAACAAGGCTCGTTCATCAATTGAGCTAAAAGCATAGAGTGTGTGGGCATCTTCCCTAACAATCAGGTGGGTGTATAAAGTGACTTCGTTATTAATTTCTGGAAGATCAACGAAAGTCGTTAATGAAGCTAGTAATTCGTAACCAACACCATTTACATCAAGCAATAAATCAGGTGCTTGTTTTTGTAGAATATTGCCTCTTAATAAACCTATCATTTTAACAGTGCTTCCTGTAAACGTTGTTTAGTTGAGCCTACATGAGCATGGCTTAAAGCAATTGCTAAGCCATCGGCGGTATCAGATTGAATTTTTCCTGAGAGGTTTAATAATATTTTAACCATGTGTTGAACTTGTGATTTATCCGCATTGCCTTTTCCAGCTACCGCTTGTTTGATTTCACGGGCACTGTATTCAAA
>CALJIH010000254.1 GCA_937974135.1 uncultured Cocleimonas sp.
CGATAAAATTCAAGGATTAATCCAAGTTGGTATTGATGAAGGTGCTAACCTTGTTGTGGGTGGTACCGGCAAACCAGAAGGTTTTGAAAAAGGCTACTTTGTAAAACCAACCATATTTGCTGATGTAAATAACCAAATGCAAATTGCACGTGAAGAAGTCTTTGGTCCTGTTTTAACCATCATACCTTTTGACACAGAAGAGGAAGCTATTGAGATTGCAAACGATACACCCTATGGCTTGACTAATTATGTGCAAACCAGCGATATGGAAAAAGCCAAACGCGTTGCACGAAAACTTCGTTCGGGCATGGTTGATATAAATGGAAATTTTCGTAGCGCAGGCTCACCATTCGGTGGCTATAAACAATCAGGAAACGGTCGTGAAGGCGGTGTTTGGGGATTAGAAGACTTCCTAGAAGTTAAAGCGATTGGCGGTTGGGAGTCTTAATTCTCTCGCAAATGTAATAAAAAAAGACACCCCCTACTTTATTAGGTATTAACAAACTACTTAAAAGTAGGGGGGTGTCTTTTTATGAACTACTTTATTAATTTTTATTTGGCTAATTCAACTTTAACCAATCCACGCACGGAATTCGACATTAAAATTTCATCTGCATTGTTTAAATCATCGAGTGTTATTCTTTTTTCGATAGCTTTTTCATTATCTATAATTTTCTGTCGGTAAATGCCATGTAATACACCTGCTTTAATCGGTGGCGTAATTAGTTGACCATGTTTACGTATAAACAGATTATGGATACACCCTTCTGCCACTTCATTGTGCTCATTTAGGATAATCGCATCGTAATAGCCTGCCTTTTTTGCTTTAGCAAACTCGTCGATATATACCTCACGCCGCGACGTTTTATGGTATTGAAAAATAGAACGACTACTTATTTTTTGCTCGCCAATAATCACTCTTTTTTCTGAATCATTAGGTTTAGGGATTGCTTCATAAGAAATATCTACATCACCATTTTGATAAGCACAGAGCCTAACTTTGTAATGTTCTTTTTTACCTTTCAATTCATCTTTGATTTCATCTAAGCGCTCATCAATCACAAATTGTTTTAGCTTGAAACCAAAGTAACCCGCTGAATCATCAAGTCGATACATGTGCTCTTTAAGAAAATCAAACTGCTGTTTATCCGCATCGTATTTAAACGTTTCAATCAAATAAAAATTATTATTTAGATTGGTTAAAAAGTCAGCTTTAAGAATGCACTCTTCAAATTCAGCCTTGGCATTACTTTCATAAATAATGCCACTACCTATTCCCATTTCACACTGATTGCGTTTATTCATCACAATCGTACGAATCGGCACATTAAAATAAAAATCATTATTTGGCAGAATATAACCAATCGCACCTGTGTAAACACCGCGCGATTCAGCTTCTAAATCATTGATAATCTCCATAGTACGTATTTTTGGTGCACCGGTGATCGAGCCACAAGGAAATAAACCTTTTAGCAAATCGCCAAAGCTTATATTGCTTTTGAGCTTTCCTTTCACCGTGGAAATCATTTGATGAATAGTTTTGAAGGTTTGAACTTCAAATAGGTTTTTAACAACGACACTGCCTGTTTTACAAATGCGTCCAAAATCATTTCTAATCAAATCAACGATCATTACGTTTTCAGATAATGTTTTAGGATCATTCTTCAAGAAATCGATAATGAAATCATCTTCGGTCTCGTTTAAACCTCTTTTAGCCGTTCCTTTCATTGGCTTCGACATCAAGGTATCGGCTTTTTTAGTAACGAATAACTCAGGTGATAAGGAAACAATCTTTAGTTTTGGGAAATGTAAAAATGCACCAAATTCAACAGGTTGTGTTTGTCGCAACGCTTGATAAAGCGCATTCGCAGTACCACGTAGTCTAAATTTAAATTTGATCGTGTAATTTATTTGGTAGGTATCGCCTGCTTTGATGTAGTTTTTAATTTTTTTAATCGCATCAAGGTATTTCTTCTCTGTAACACTTAATTTAAAGCCATGCGCGCAGAGTTGTGATTGTGGATCTTGTTTTAGTGCAGAGAAGGCATTATCAATAGTTTCACGTTCTAGCGTTTGCATTGATTTAAAGGCAACTAAATGAATCAGTGCTTGTTCAGGATGATTTTCTTTGCTGCGCTTAATCTTCTTATCAATGAAGTAATAACCCGCTTCATACGCTAAATAACCGCAAAGATATAAATCTTGTTGACGGCATTTTTCAATCTTTTCTAACGCAGCTGGGATTTCATCTTCAGTGACAGCGATAATCTCTTCGACCAGATCACTAAAGAGCAGATTCTGCGCAACATCTTTACTCGATTTTGAATCTTCAAGTAAAGCAAATACCTCAGTACCATTGATTATTTTAGAAAGCGAATCCATAAGCTTGCTATTGTAGCAAGAAACTCATTTGAGCATATTTTTATCAATAATTTTGTACCTTATTGGTAAGTAAATGCCGCCTTATCGATCGGTTTTTCTGGCGTCCTTAGCGTTGTATTTGCATAATTTTGAGAATCGTCTCTTAAGATGATTTGACCGAATACTTCTGGATTCTTCCAAGCCTCATCTACTTTTGCATTCCAAGAAATCTTGGCATCACGCAAATTGCCGTTGTCATCATCATTAATTTGTACGTCAAAACCTAACGTATGTTCGGGCTTTGGTACTATATTTAATGTCGTCCAAGGAATCGCTATTTCAAGCTGATAGCCGCTCGCAATTTTTCGTGTATTAAATTTAATCGTATTGAGTTTATTGGTCGGTGTAGTTCCACCGGTGCTAATTTTGTTCGTACCCAAATTAAAACCAAGATGAAAATCATTGTAGTTATCGTAACTTCCACCGCGACTCGCATCTGCATCGATATAGATTTCGATCGAATCGTCTTGCCAATAGTCTTTTGAGTCTTTAACGTGATTATCATCGACGATACCTACCCAAACATACAAATTTCTATCATCCCAATTAGCCCGCCATCTTGCCGTTAAATCCCTAGGATTTTCAATCGTACCTTGAATAATATTACCAATCAGATTGGCGCTACTCTTGTGTAAGGTTTTCTGTCCAATAGGTTGTTTAGGGATCGCAATATATCGCGCTTCAAACAAACTGCGCTTACCTGAAATTAAATGCTGTGGAATTCGAGAAGGTTTTTTATTATGCACCACATTACCCGATGCACAATTTTGCCACCAACAAGGGTTACCATTAGCAAAACCTAGAAGTGATCTATATTTCGGTGCTTGCACCGGTTGTTCTGCGATATGTTCTTTAACGCCCCAACTACCGTGCCATGTCGAAGGTCGTGGTGCAGAAAATGGAATAAACAGTTTGCCACCGAGCTTTTTCCAGCCTGCTAATAATTGATAATAAGCCGCGCCCATGCGTTGGTCTTTGTTGGCTTTGTAAAGATGCGGAGTTGCGCCTTCAGTCATTGAATGCGTTTTGTGATGTACCAAATGTTGTCCACCTTCATAGGCGATCAAATCAACACCAAAGCCCTTGGTTACTTGGATCTGTTTTTCCACAAATTTGAGGGTGTTTTTTAAAGAATAACGATTATCTGGCGCATTTAATTCTCTAAACACATCGTTAACGCTTCGAATACTTGCCATTTTCTCTTGAGGAAAATGAAAATATGGCGCAATCGCTAACGCATCCACATGTTTGTAGGCCCCTTCAAAACCCAATAAAGTCTCCGTGAGTTTAGTATTAGTTGTCATACCACCCATGACTCTTACTAAGCGATTCTTATTACCGAAAACACGTTCCCAAACCTTAAAGATATTGACGCTCTGCTTTGAATAATACTTTGAGCCAGCAACATTACGGTTTTTATCTAACCTTAGCTTATAACCTGTCTGCTTCATGTGTTCCGCTTGCGGCACAAAAATATTGTTCCAAGCTTCGTTGGTGTATTCGACATAAATGCGTAAATTGGGTTTAAGTTTTTGTTTCACCGTTTGCGCCATGCGATAGATAAAAGTGTTGTCAGCGGCATGAGGTACGTTAAACCATGGATCAACATTGAGAATATTTGCCAGTTCGATCATCACTTCTAGAGGTACACCACGAACTCCCTCTTTGCCACCCCAAGTCGCTTTTTGAATGGTTGGACGATCATTCCATGAACTTAAATTATTTCTTGTCACACCCGACATATTCATAAAACGAATGACTTTAAAGTCTTTCATAAAGTTTAAGAAGTCAGGGTTAAAGGTAATTTGTTGATTGCGTTGATAACTTTCCACAAAAGATAAGTAACTATTATTTGGACAAATTCGCGGGTTCGTCACATGCTTAGTCGGCTGATTTCGACAAATACCACCAGGCATGATTATTTTGATATTACGAATATAATTTCTTGGATTACTCTCATCGATAAACATCGTCGCTGTAGCCGTTGGATATAACTCTTTCGGTTGTTTTTGCGGAACAATTCGAATGATATCTTTACCCGGTGATTGGCTAACGACTTTTGCGCTCGCACCGTAACGAATTTTGCCTTCGCCTTGATAAAGAACGGTGTATTCCCCTTTTGGTAATGCCGCCATTGGCATATGACTTAAAAAACGCGTGCCTGCTTTTCCGCCATTGAGATTTTTTGGCCAGCCATTTTTATCGAAAATCACGTTGCCTTTGGTAAACCAAGGACGTGCTTCATCAAATGGTAATGCTAATCGAAATAAATCAACAAATGGCAAGCTCGCATCAACTTCAAGCGCCTCGTTGGTATTCATGCCAAGTGGTGATTTCTGATTCGGATTAGCGTAAGTATTTAAGCCAATACTCATTACCATAATCGTCAATAATGTCTGTATGAATCTTTTCATATCTTCTTTTAATTTTTTCATTGCGATAACAGTATGACCAAACTAAGCCAGAATGGTTCTGCATTTAAAACAACGAAAATAAGCCCTTGTTAGTATTTAAAACCGTTTTATAGATACGTTTTAATTTTGTATCTTATTGTTTTTAAATTGATTATACCCCAAAACCACCAAAAGTGGGAGGGTGTGAACATATCTCTTATTTATGAGGTATTAGTGAGATTAATACTTAAACTGGTTCACATCTAATCGTGATTATTATAATCCAAAAGACACCCTACTACTTTTTGCTAGTTTTTAAGAAAAGTTCTCAAGAACTCTAAAGCCAGTAAGTGATCAATAACTCTCTATTAAATGGTGAAATACAAATACAAACAATAGTATTACTCTTTACTAAAGTAATAGTGTATTGGATACAAATGAGTTGTAATAGCGTCTAAAAGACACCCCCCCACTTTTTGATGGTTTTAAGTTTAAGATATGGATTCTACATTTACCATTGCCGATAAAGCACCCAAACTGCCACGTACGCCCTGGCATTTTGCGCTGTATTTTTATCGCAAAATGGCTTGGGGTATATTTGGCATTCTCAGTTTCGAAGCAGCTCAAGCAAGTTGCACGATTATGTTGCCCTATGCGGTTAAACAAATTATCGATGCAGTAACGCTCGCGAATCAAACAGGCGCGGATGTATTTGATGCCGCTTACGATTCATTGGTATTTTTTGCCTTATTGAATTTAGGTATTGTACTGTTCAGTCGTGCCAGTGGGGCGATTCTAGTTACAAATGGACCTCGTTTGCGATCAATTATCAGGCGTTCTTTGTTTCGGTATTTGCAATTTCACTCGCATCGCTATTTCGTTTCACATTTTGCTGGCTCACTCGCAAACCGAATTACTGAAATAGCGACTAGTTGTATGCATTCACTGTGGACCATTTGTTTTACTTTTTATCCATTAATCATTCAATCAACCGTTGCTTTGATTATTTTATTTGGCGCAAGCCCGAAACTCGCCTTGGTACTGATGGCATGGTTAGCATTTTATGTGTCGATCTCATTGTTACTAGCAAGAAGATGCCAAGCCTATTCAAAATCATTTGCCGCAGCACGTTCAAAAGTCACAGGCAAAGTCGTGGATTCTGTCACCAACATGATGAATACAAAAATGTTCGCACGTGGAGATTTCGAAGAAGACTATTTGGGTGAATACATCGACGAAGAAATCGTCGCTGCCAAACGCAATTTCTGGTTTATGGAGAAAATGCGTTGGTTTCAGTTTTTATCCGCAATGATTTTGATGGTATCAATGGTGACTTATGCGCTAAAAATATGGTCTGAAGGTGGAATGACCGTGGGTGAATTCTCCATGGTTGCTGGTATTTGTATCATGCTAATTGAAGCTGCACGCGGGTTGAGTCGTAGTTTCTTGGAATTTTTTGAATACATTGGCAATATTTCCGACGGTGTATCCATATTCGTACAACCCCATGATATTATTGATAAATCCGATGCTAAAGAAATTCAAGTTAGCAGCGGGAATATTACATTTTCAAACGTAGATTTTACCTATCCCGAAGGTCTCGGAGTGTTTGAGAAAATGAATCTTGAGATCCAGCCTTATCAAAAAATTGGCTTAGTGGGTTTTTCAGGTTCAGGAAAATCGACCTTTGTTAATTTAATTTTGCGCTTATTCGAACCTAACGATGGTGTGATATCTATAGATGGACAAGATATACAACAAGTTACCCAAGATAGTCTACGCGAAAGCATCTCATTAATTCCACAAGATCCAATGTTGTTTCATCGCTCACTAATGGAAAATATTCGTTACGGCAAATTAGACGCCACTGACGAAGAAGTCATAGAGGCTGCCAATAAAGCCAATGCCCACGAGTTTATATTGCGCACTGAAGACGGTTACGATTCGTTAGTTGGAGAACGCGGGGTAAAACTCTCTGGTGGTCAACGTCAACGTATTGCCATCGCACGCGCAATTCTAAAAGACTCGCCTATTTTGATATTAGATGAAGCCACATCATCACTGGATTCAGTCACTGAGCGCAAAATACAAGATGGCTTAGAACGTTTAATGAAAAAGAAGACCGTTATTATCGTCGCACATAGACTTTCGACAATTGCAGACATGGATAGAATTCTAGTGTTTGACGAAGGAAAGATCGTTGAAGATGGCAATCATAGCGAGTTGTTAGAGAACAAAACAGGCCATTACGCGAAGCTTTGGAATATGCAAGCAGGAGGGTTTTTACCAGAGTAACTTCAATTATTCATAGAGGTTGATCTGTATTAAATTAACATTTAAAAGAATCTTTAAATTGATATCTATTTGTCTTTCGTTGTGTGGAAAGAAGCTTTGAAACAAGAATTTTTCAAGTTTTACTAATTTTTAATAAGAACTTTTTCAGGCTAGACTTCATCGGAGACAGTAATTTTCTAACTCTCAAAACCATAAAAGCCACCAAACCTGGCAATGTTAATTCAAACCAACGAACTCTCTCTACAGCCTGCATATCGCAGCGATATGTATCTTTGTAGCTCACGGCATCGGTAGAACTTAAAAAATCATAATAAGCGATATTCCTATCAATTAAGCTTTCAAACTCCAGCATATCAAAGATAAACATGGGGGATAAACGAGCGTCATCTTTACTTTTATAACCTGAACTGTATGAATACACTGTTGGGTTTTCGGTATTATTGGAGAGATAATTCAAGCTGCAAGCGATTGGTGAATCATCAACATTTAAAACTCTAATATCTACTTTTCCAGTTCCATTTAATCGTTTAATTAAAGCAGTATGAAATTTTTTAAAATTAGGCTCTAAGAAATTTCCTTTACGTCCAAGTGCTTGTTGTCTGTGAGTGTGAAAAAAAGCATGAGTCTCCAAACTTTCGTCAATATCTTCTGTGACATCAAGGCTTTCTAGCGATAGCTCACCCTCTTTTTTTAGTCTATTTTTCTTTGAGCGAAAAGATTTTTTGGAAGATTTCCCTAATGAAGAATATAACTCATCAAAGCTGCGTTTTAGATTAAGAACATAGCGATGTCCCAATGAATTATTCAGTACCAAAAAGGGTTTAAGGTTATCAATCAAAGTATTCAAATAAGCATTATCTAACACAAAGCTAAATTCAGCATAATCCCATTGCTTGTTTGCATTCATATATTTTGTAATAGCATCAACGACATCTAAACTATTATGATTTTCTGAAATAATATCTTGATAATGCGTAATTATTGCCTCTTTCATTGCTTCACCTTCACCAATGGATTTTAGCACTTTACATAATGCTCTTTTTTTAATGTAAAAAGGGGCAATACCGACAAGTTCAGAGTCTGAATGAACGCAAAGAATCAGTAATTGGTCATTTTCTTTTGCAAAAGTTTCCCACCAAGTGAAGTGCCATTCCCAAGATAAAAAGGGATGAGGTTCAACAGTTTTGTTTAAGAGTTCATTCCAATTATCTTTTAAGTTGTGAAACTCAGACTGATTCTTAATTAACGATACATTTAATGAATGAGCTTTGTTTAATGTTTGGTTTTTGTTTTTGTAAGATGTGCGCATAATCGATAATCATTACCAAAGAAAGGGCCTTTATTAATGGCTCTAAGGCTAATATATTTATAAATGTTCATCACTTATACACAGATTGTAATTTCATCTACAAAAATAACAAATATAGTACAAGAATAAGTGTCTACAAAATTTTTTTGAGACTAATGGTCTCAAAAATTATTCATATGGATAAAGACAATAAAAACAGGTAGTTTTACCATAATATTCTGGATAAATGGCTTATTTATTTAGGGCTGCAAACGCTCAATAATCCAACCTTTATCGGTATTAGTATATTCAAAACGGTCATGTAAACGCCTTGCGCCGCCTTGCCAAAATTCGATCGTGTCTGGCACAATCCGGTAGCCACCCCAATGTGGTAAAGGAACATCTCCTTCTGAGTATTTTTCTTTAACTTCTGTAAGCTGCTGATCTAACTCACTTCGCGAAGCAATGGGTTGACTTTGAGAGGAAGCCCAAGCTCCAAGCTGACTACCATGTGGTCGTGATCGAAAATAGGTCTGTGATTCTTCTGAGGATATTTTGCTAGCATGACCATTTATCTCTACTTGGCGTTCTAACGCTAACCATGGGAATAACAAGGAAACATGAGCGTTCTCCTCAATTTGCTGCGCCTTATTGCTACCGTAATTGGTAAAGAATACAAAGCCTTCCTGATCAAACATTTTCAAGAGTACAGTTCGCTGAGTCGGTTTGCCGTCTTTTGAAACCGTTGCAATAATCATCGCATTAGGGTCAGTGACTTTTGCTTCACTGGCTTGCACAAACCATTTTTCGAACTGTTTAAAAGGCGAAGCATCAAGTTCTGCTCGATTTAAGCCCCCTTTTAAATATTCAATTCGATAATCGCCAATATCCATAGTTCGCCTTTTACGATTTAACTTTCTAACTCATCCCAACGTTCATATTTTTGTTGAACTGATAGTTGTGCTGCCTGTAATTCATCCGTAACTGCTGTGGTTTTTTTATGCTCTTGTTTAAAAAAATCAGGATCAGACATCAAGGTTTCTAATTCACTAATACGCGCTTCTAGAACTTCAATCTCTTGAGGTAAGTTTTTCAGTTCGTGTTGTTCATTAAAACTGAGTTTTTTACTGTCTGGTTTTTTACTTTCCTGTTTTTCTTTATTAGATGCTTTTTCTTCGACCTTAGCAACATTCTGTTTTTGTGGTTTGGCTTTTTTACTGGTGATCGCAGGTCGCTGACGAATCCAATCATCGTAACTACCAAAGTATTCACTGATTTTTCCATCACCTTCAAACACGAAACAACTGGTGACTAAATTATTAATAAACGCACGGTCGTGACTTACAATTAATACTGTTCCAGTGTAGTTGAGCAATAGCTCTTCCAACAACTCTAAAGTATCCACATCCAAATCATTGGTGGGCTCATCGAGCACTAAAACATTGGCAGGTTTGATAAATAATTTAGCGAGTAATAATCGATTGCGCTCACCACCTGATAAAGCATTAACAGGTGAATTCGCACGATCCGGAGCGAACAAAAAATCTTGCAGATAACTGATCACATGCTTTTCTTTGCCATTGACCATAACTTTATCAGCACCACGATCAAGATTATCTTTAACCGAACGGTTTTCATCTAACTGACTACGTAGTTGATCAAAGTAGGCCACTTGAAGATTGGTACCTTCAATTAGCTTGCCAGAATCTGGTGTTAATTCACCCAACAACACTTTAAGTAAAGTCGTTTTACCGACGCCGTTAGGGCCGATTAAACCGATCTTATCGCCACGTTGAACTAATGTCGAAAAATCATCAATCAAGACACGCCCGTTATCCAATGCGTAATGAATATTCTCGACTTCTACAACACGCTTTCCGGTTTTTTGACCAGCATCAACTTGGATATTGACTTGGCCCTGTTGTTCACGGCGCTTGCTTCGTTCAACGCGCATTTTTTCTAGCGCACGTACACGACCTTCGTTTCTGGTTCGTCTCGCTTTGATACCTTGGCGAATCCATATTTCTTCTTGTGCGAGTTTTTTATCAAAACGTGCATTCTCTAATTCTTCAGCGTGCAGTGTTTCTTCTTTACGGCGTAAGAAATTTTCGTAATCGCCAGGCCAGCTTGTTGCTTTACCACGATCAATTTCAATAATTCGAGTGGCTAATCTTTTTAAGAAAGAACGATCATGTGTGATAAATACCAACGAGCCATTAAAACTCAGTAAGAATTCCTCCAGCCAAATTATCGCTTCGATATCCAAATGGTTAGTCGGCTCATCGAGTAACAAAACATCAGGCTCTTGCACCAAAGCTCGTGCTAATAAAACTCGTCGTTTGATACCACCCGAAAGCTGCCCAAAATCAGCATCCGCTTTGAGTTCTAAACGTGAAATAACAGTATCAATGGTATTTTGAAAATGCCAGCCATTGACTGCTTCTAACTTACTTTGAACGCGCTCCATACGCGTCATCCACTCTTCTGAACCAATATCTTCTGCTTCGTTTAACTCGTGGAATTTAGTTAATATTTCGCCCGTTTCTGCCAATCCTGAAGCCACAACTTGATAGACACTACCTGACATATCTTGGGGTACTTCTTGTTCTAACTGGGCGATTACCGCGCCTTTTTCGACAATAATTTCGCCTGAATCTGCTTTTATTTCGCGATTCAAAACTTTCATTAACGTTGATTTACCTGCGCCGTTTCGACCTATTAAACAGATGCGTTCGTTAGGCTCAATAGTTAGGCTTAATTGATCAAGTAGTGCGGGACCGCCAAAACTGACTTGGATATTTTTGAGTTGAATGAGTGGCATTGTAAAAAACTCTTAAGGAGCCTCTGATTAAGTTGATAAGACTTAAACGCAGAAAAAAATGGCTGTAAGTTTCACCAAGTGAGTCGTAATAGTTGCTCTATTGCGACGATCTTCGGGAAAGTTACAGTCAGTTTTAGCCAGTTTAAAATTATCGGACTTGATTAGAGTCTCCTTACTAATTTGCTCGAATAATTTGGCCGCTGATACTATCACGTATTTCAGTCGGTTTATCTAAATCTCCGGTTTCGCCATCAATAATTATATCGATTAAACCATCTAAGGCATTTTTTACGTCTTCAGCCGTTCTTGCGGGCTCATCACCTGAGAGGTTTGCACTGGTCGAAACCAATGCCGAATCTAAGGTTTCACAGAGTTTTCGAACCAATGGATGCTTGGTGATTCGCACTGCTAGTGATTCAAAATCACCCGTGAGCCATTCTGGGGTATTTGGATTTGCAGGATATATATAAGTAGTCTCGCTTGGCTGAGTAAATGCTAATTGATCTTTATTCAGCGGTTTTAAAAAAGATTCAACTTGAGAAAAATCAGAAGCAATCAAAATCAAACCTTTATTCACTGGACGTTGTTTTATTTCCAGTAAACGCATTACTGCCGTTTCGTTTATTGGATCACAACCTAGACCATAAACAGCTTCAGTAGGATACGCAAAAACGGCACCATGCAGGAAATGTGTTTTTAAATCGTTTGGATTCTTGGTAATTAACATGGGTGATTATAAAAATGACACCCCCCCACTTTTAGCTGGTTTTAAAATGAAAAACACACAAAAGTGGGGGGGTGTCTTTTTCTAATTAATTAAACGATTATCGAATAGAATTGCGTTTTACTTTTTAGCGGTCGCTTTTTTCTTCGCGGGTGATTTCTTTTTAGCTGCGGTCTTCTTTTTCGCAGGCTTTTTCTTTACAGGTTTTTTCTCAACCCATTTCCCACCTTCGTAAAGCGCAGACCAACCTGTTGATTTACCGTCTTTATCGGTTCTTACATAGTGCTCTTTCGTTTTACGATCAAAGCGAACAGCCGCCTTATTGCCATCTCCATCTTCGGTCGGTGCTTCAGCAAGATAAGTAAACTTTGGTGACAAACGATCCTTAAAACGAGCCAATTCCTCAACCAATGGCGCACGCGTTTCTCGCGACTTTGGATAGGTGCTAGCCGCTAAAAATAATCCAGCCGCACCGTCGCGTAAGATAAAGTAAGCATCTGATTTTTCACATTCTAATTCAGGAATATGCACAGGATCTTCACGTGGTGGAGCAACCTCTCCATTACGTAGAATCTTGCGAGTATTTTTACAACTCTCCTCGTTACTACATTTCATGTACGGACCAAAA
>CALJIH010000255.1 GCA_937974135.1 uncultured Cocleimonas sp.
CTATTACAATCCACCAGTCAACTTTCAGTGGAAAGTCATTGCACTAACTTACTTTCAAGTTAAGCATTACGCAACTATGCTTACGTCTTGCTGAAGCACAATTACTTGTTATTAAAATAATAAAATAGTATTAAATCAAGACTCAGTATTACATTAGAAACTATTTTAAGCATAAAAAAGCATGTCAGAAGACATGCTTTTTTACATAGAGTTTAAGCTTGTTAGTTTGACACTTTAACTTCCACTCTTCGGGCTTCCTCAGGTGTTCCAGTTCCCAATGTCTGAGAAGGTTTTAACACTGAAATACGCTCAGACTCAATACCAGCATCAAGAAGAAGCTGTCTAACACGGTTAGAACGTTTGCCCGCTAAACGACGATTCCAATTTGCATTACCTGCGGCATCATGAAAACCTACAAGTGTCACACGTGAACTTGGTTTAGTGCGTAAATAAACAATCACATCTGCCATTGATTGCTTAGCATCCGTTGGAAAACGTGAGCTACCTGAATCAAAGTATAACTTAGCTACTTCAGGTAATGACATCGCCGATGCACTGGATGAAGAAGAATCACTCTTCATAAAGTTAATATCGATGGCTTCTAAAGCTTTTACTTTAGCTTTAAGACCAGGAATTAAGCTATTTTCAGTCTTTAATTCATCAATACGTGCTTCAAGGTTAGGAATCTTTAGCGTTTGTATTTCGAGATTATTAATTTTCTGCATTAACCCTGAATTATCTGCAGGTTTTGTGAAATTAATATCTACCGCTTCAAGTGCTTTAACTTTTGCCTGTAAACCAGAAACTAAACCAGCTTGTTTTTCTAAATCAGAAATTTTCGCCAACAGTTCAGTATTGTCTTCAGGTTGGATAAAATTAACATCTACGGCTTCCAGCGCTTTAACTTTTGCTTGTAACCCAGCAATCAAACCATTTTTCGCCTTTAATTCATCGATTGTAGCTTGAGAATCTTCTAGACGACCTTGTAATGCATTGATTTTAAGATTTTCAACTTCTAAACCATTTATCTTCTGTAACAATTCAGTATTGTCTTCAGGTTGAATGAAATTAATATCTACAGCTTCAAGCGCTTTGACTTTGGCTTGCAAACCTGCGATTAAACCGTTTTCTGCCTTTAGCTCATCAATTTGCTTCGATAGTGCATTATTTCTATCGTCATTAGTTTCAGCATTAGTTGCTTCAAGCTCAATAATACGCTTTTTGAGATCATCAATAGTCGCATTCTCTGTTTCAAGAAGATTAATTTTGCTCATTAGCTTAGGACTTTCGAAGTTCAAATCAACGCCTTCTAGAGCTTTAACTTTAGCTTGTAAACCTGCAACTAAACCAGAAGCTTTGGTTAAATCAGCCACTTTAGATTTTAAACCTTCAATTTGAGCATTCTCTTGCTTTAGTCCCGCGATTAAAGCATTTTCTTTTTCAAGAGCTGCAATACGGGTGAGATGTTCAGGGTTATCAACGAGCTTTTCCTTTTCTACCACCTTTTCAACAATAGTTGGCTCTACTTTACATTTATTACCCCATGGACTAATACCAGCTATCAATAAAAACAAAAGAATTAGAAAGAGTAAGACTGCAACCCAAAACCATGTTCTACGGTAACCCTGCCATTTTGGCGAAATATTATGATTATTTTCCATGATTATTTACCTCCATCCAATTCATCTTGCCAAGCTTTGAGCGCATCCCATTTATTATCTGCCGCCATATCCGCTTGAGCAGGCCATGTACCTGGTTTAGCTAGGGTGTATCTAGGACCAGCGTCATCTAAAATTTTCTGAATATCTTCAACTTTTGTTCTACCTAATTCAGCATATCTGTGGATTCCGGCATCATGAATTAAATCATTTATCTTAGGACCGATACCTTCAATAACTGTATAGTCATCTCTTCCATCTTTTGCTTTAACTCTAAAACCAGCTGCTTTTGCTGCAGCCTTATCAACACCAACTGATTTTTCCGTTGTTGGTGGTGTTGAAGATTTTTTGGAGCTAGTTGATGCCTTATCAGAACTACCAGAAGAAGCATCAGGATAAACACCACCTACCAACACATCTTGCAAGGCTTTCAATGCAGGCCAACGATTATTAGCCGCTAGATTTGCTTGATCAGGCCATGTACCTGGATTTGCTATTTGATAACGAGAACCTGCATTATCCAAAGTAGTCTGAATTGATGAAACTGGTGTATCCGCAAGTTCAGCGAATGTCTTAACACCATCAGCTTTGATCAAATCATTAATTTTTGGGCCGATTCCTTCAATAGCAGTTAAATCATTTTTATCTTTGAGTTTAAAGCCAGCCGCTTTAGCAGCTGCAAGGTCAATTTCTGGCCCTTTACGTAAGCTCTTAATTTGTGCTTCAAGTTCACTGATTCTCTTCACATGTGCAGGATTATCAACCGTCTTTGTCGTGCTAGACATCGCAGCTTGAGGAGCATTGTTAGATGAACTCTTGAGGCTAGATACCTGTGATTCTAATTCACTGATTCTCTTCAAATGGACAGGATTATCGACGGTCTTAGGAGTGGCAGATTCATAACCGGCCAACTTAGTTTTTAAGCTAGCGATATCTCTATTCTCACCTTCTAATTTACTAATTAAAGCTAGGTGCTCAGGATTATCAATGGTTTTTTCCACTATCCTTTCTAAGGGTGGCTCAGAATGTCTAAAACGTCTAGCCAGCCAGCCCGCGGCAAGCCAGCCAATTAAACCACCAGCCAAGTACGGCCATAGCTTACATAAGAATTCAATCATCAAAATACTCCTAGTTTGTTAAGTATGATTTTGCAGTTAAAATATAGTACAAATAAAAATATATTCTTTTTTTATCGCACTATTACCTGTATTAAATTACAGGTTATATATATCTTCGTTTCACTATTGAATCAAAGAAAATAATTAGCTTACTTTGGCGCATGAACTATCTTATAAAATTCTAAAGGACTAATTTCCATATAGTCCATTCTAATTTTCAATTGCTAAACTACTTGGGATTCACGCCATGAATTAACATTAATTTCTCTATAGTTATATCAATTACATTGCATATAAACTATTTGTTTTCGATTATTGGTAGTTGTTGCTTTAGTTTTACAATAATTAGTTAATACTCCCGCAACATGAAGCTCCTTCGATTTGAGATTGTAAGCAAGGATAATCGCCAAAAACACAATAAATACAACAGTCACCTGCATTGATTCTTGGTGATTGATGACATCCTCCACATTGATACCTTACCGGTACAATTTTTTCCTCTAATGTATGTGTTTCTTTATGTTTACAGTGTGGACAAGTTAGTGTTGATTCCAAGATCATTGTTATACTCCTGATTACAATGTTTAGCATAGCGCTAAAATTTTTAACAACAATAGGCTACATCAATCTCTATATGTTATCTGCGTAATATGGCTATAAGATCTCAAAAAAAACGTCGTTATCCTTTTAAACAAAAACTATCGCGTAAATTTCGAAGGATAGTTTTTATGATAATCGCTGCAGCACTAGCAAGTGGCATCAATTATTACAATAATCATAAAACGGCAAGTAACGTTACGATTTCCCATATTGATTCAAATCAATTTACAGCGGTACAACAAAAGCAAGCCATTAGTAAAATTAGAGAAGCTCAAAATAATACCAATGCTCAATTCTGGGTAGGTTTTAATGGCAAAATCGTTCAAAAACTTAATGATGATAACAAAGGTAGTCGACATCAAAAGTTTCTAGTGAGCCCAGAAAGTGGAATAACCATATTGGTTGCGCATAATATCGACTTAGCTCCACGAGTACCTATAGATAAAGGCGATACAATAAGTTTATATGGTCGTTTTGAGTGGAATCACAAAGGTGGAGTTATGCATTGGACGCATCACGATCCAAAAGGAAAAATAAAAGGTGGTTGGATCAATGCGAAGGGTAAAATTTACCAATAAAATTCATGAGAAGTACTAAACCACTTAAAATTACTAGGCTAATAGAAAACTTAGTAATACCTGAAACACAATACATAAAAGAGGCGCAACGCATTTTTCACGGTAGAGGACATGCCTATCAAGATCTGTCTCATATCAATTTAGATTGGATGCAACCATTAATATTAGTTACCCTGTTTGCGCCAGTTGCGGATAAAGATTTACAACAATTATGCATAGAATTAAAGAAAAAATTTGAGCATTGTAAAAGTATTCAAGTTCAACATCGGTACCAATCTAATTGGGTTGTAGAATGTATTTATGGTGAAGAAATTTCACAGTTACAAATTCTTGAAAACACACTTCATTATAATCTCGAAATTAAATCGGGGGTGAATACGGGCTTATTCTTGGATATGAGAAATGGACGTGATTGGGTGCAAAAAAATAGTAAGAATATAAGAGTACTTAATTTATTTTCTTATACTTGTGGCTTCTCTATTGCTGCAGCAGGAGGTGGTGCGAAATCAATATTTAACATTGATATTAGTCGACCTTTTTTAAATAGAGGCCGAGAAAACCATCATATCAATCAACATTCTCTAGATTCAATCCGTTTTGAAAAGTTGAATATTCTGAAGTCATTCGGACGAATCAAAAGGCATGCACCTTACGATTTAATTATTTGTGATCCCCCCACTTTTCAAAAAGGTAGTATAGATATTGTCAGAGACTACCCAAAACTCATCAGAAGATGTATTGAATTCATGAGTGACAATGCAATGTTATTTTTATGCATTAACTCCCCACATATCGGAGCATTTACTGGAAAGGAGTTTCTTTTAGATGCTGTGAGAAAAAATGCGCCAAACATTAACTTAATAAAAGAAATAAAACCGCCAGATGTTTTTAAAGAAACACAAGGAAAAGGTTCTCAGGTCTTGATATTCAAGGGTTAAGATAATTAACAATTTTTAATGGTATTTTTGATGTCTGAAAAGACACCCCCCTACTTTTTGTCCTTTTTAAATCGGATGAATTAATAATATATATCAATAGGAAAAAACTCAGTCACTATAATAGCTGGATAACCATTAACTCGAATACGATAACTACGTGATAAAACATCGGCTTTCAAAATAGATAACAATGAATCTTTTTTAGATAAAGACGAAAAATAATTAATATTAAAAATATCACGGTATGTTTCCACACCTTTTTCGCGCAGTAGTTCTCCTATTCCAATTTCACCTTTTTCAAGCGCTTCACTAATCTCATCTGGAAGATATTTTAAAGAAACATTGGATCTTGCAGTGGCATATATTGTGCTACTTGTGACTCCTTTTAATACCACTTCGCGACGTAATATTTTATCACCACTATCCACCTCTAAACCTTGGACAATATCATCTAGAACCTCTATTTGATTACTCATAGGTTCAATTTTTACTTTCTCCCAAAACCAAGCTTCTAATGATTTCGTGACCGTTCCATCTGTTACCAACAAAGTTCTTAAGAAGGACGGAATTGTAGATAAATCGAGTTTAATTCCGGACTCTGTAACAATTATATCCTCAGCTAGAAAGCCAGAACTTCGGAAATAAGTTTTTTTATCCATCATTGTTTCCACAAAGTAGAAAGATTCATTAATCTGTATCCCGAACGTTTAAATTGTTTAATATCAATTCTAGTTGGCCA
>CALJIH010000256.1 GCA_937974135.1 uncultured Cocleimonas sp.
GACGAGGTCTTTTTACGACGATTCTTTTATTCGCTTTTCTTAATGCTTTTGAAAATACCTCAGCACTATCGTCATCTGTGCCAACAATGTCGTGAAAGAACTGCATTTCTTTTTTCACTTGAGCACTTTTACTGCGGGTAGGAAACATCGGATCAAGATAAATGACATCTGGAAAATCTGATTCACTAAGGTTATCTAAATACTCAATAGAATCCTGTTTAATTAAAGATAAACGACAAAGAATTTCTTGAAGCTCTTCATCATTTTTTAATTTTGCTCTATTGAGTGCATCCTTAAGCAGGGCATGCACGATTGGGTTGCGCTCTATCATGGTGATATCAGCACCTAATGACGCCAAAACAAATGCATCACCACCCATACCTGCGGTTAAATCCAATACTGTGGGGTTTGATATTTTGTGTAAGCCAATCGCTTTGGCAATATCCTGTCCTTTGCCACCACCATGTAAGCGCCGATGCTGGGATTTACCCTCTGCAAAGTCAATGGATATGGCCAAGCTATTCTTAGCAGGCTTTTTTGAGGTGGTTTCGACTTTACGCAGCTCTAGTTTATCCGTCGTGATATGAAGTAGATATTCTGGATTAATTTTGGGTGAAGCTAAGGGTAGAGTTGTTTGCAGTGCGAGTTTATCCAGCTGGCTTTTTGGGATGCCGCGATCTGCGCTAATGGCGATTATTGGGCTAACGGCTTCGGCTGGATTGTTGTTCTTTGTCATTAATAATGCGGAGGAGGTGCTTCATCCTCAATCTCTGCGGTGACATGTTCTTCTTTGTTAATGGATGCTATCTGTGTTTTGAGGTTTTCTAATTGTTGCTCAAGTGCTTGAATTTGAAGCTGCTGTCGATGGACTTCACGATTGAGTATTTCAATCGTGTTTTCTTGTTCCATCGACAGCACTTCTAAATTTTCAATTCGTTTTTCCATAGAGATAAAATTTTGGCTAACACTACGCTAATGTCTAGTATCGTCTTGCAGACGAGCTAGTCCTAAGCTCTAGTATAATCGAATTATCCGTTTTAAAAGACAAAACGGTAAGTTCGCAAAAGTAGGGGGATGTCTTTTTAAAGCAGTTTACGACCTTTTTGAGAGGCAATACGCAAACGTAAAGCATTCAATTTAATAAACCCTTCAGCATCCGCTTGATTATAAGAACCCGCATCATCTTCAAACGTAGCAATAGCCTCGTCGAATAATGAATTATCAGATTTACGGCCGACACAAGTCACACTGCCTTTGTAAAGTTTTAGGCGTACTGTGCCGTTGACGTATTCTTGTGACTCATCGATCATCTTCTGCATCATTTCGCGCTCAGGGCTCCACCAGTAACCATTGTAGATAAGCTCAGCATACTTTGGCATTAGCGAATCTTTAAGGTGTGCCACTTCGCGATCTAAAGTTAAAGATTCAATTGCGCGATGTCCTTTAAGCATAATCGTACCGCCCGGTGTTTCGTAACAACCGCGAGACTTCATGCCTACATAACGGTTTTCAACGATGTCTAAACGACCAATACCATTCTCACCCCCAAGCTTGTTTAATGTTTCAAGCATGGTTGCTGGGCTAAGCTTCTCACCATTTAATGCCACCGGATCACCTTTGACATATTCAACTTCTATGTAAGTTGGCGCATCAGGTGCTTCCTCAGGTGATACAGACCAACGCCACATATCATCTTCAGCTTCATTCCATGGATCTTCTAAAATATCGCCTTCATATGAAATATGCAGCAAATTCGCGTCCATCGAATAAGGTGATTTCTTACCTTGTTTTTGATAATCGATTTCTATGCCGTGATCTTCAGCATACTTCATCAATGATTCGCGTGAATTCAAATCCCATTCACGCCAAGGCGCGATAATCGCAACACCTGGTTTCAATGCATATGCGCCAAGCTCAAAACGAACTTGATCATTTCCTTTACCGGTCGCACCGTGAGAGATTGCATCAGCACCGGTCTCATTTGCTATTTCAATCAAACGCTTTGATATCAATGGGCGTGCGATTGAAGTTCCTAGTAAATATTCACCTTCATAAATCGCATTCGAACGGAACATTGGGAAAACAAAATCACGCACAAACTCTTCACGTAAATCTTCAATATAGATTTCTTTGATACCTGCTGCTTCGGCTTTAGCACGTGCGGGCTCAACTTCTTCACCTTGGCCAATATCAGCGGTGAACGTTACTACTTCGCAATTGTAATTTTCTTTTAACCATTCAATGATGATCGAAGTATCCAAACCACCGGAATAGGCAAGGACGACTTTGTTTATTTTTTGCAGTGTGTTTTGCGCGTTTGACATGAAAGTTCCACTAAAAAAGATCGAATAAGCATGGGATTATACCGTTATGTTTTACAGATGGAATAGCTATTTAATAGAGCTGCGCTTAAGTTTGACGTAGAATGCGCCACATGGAAATCAATCAAAATGTCTCGCTCAAAGATTTAAATACTTTTGGCGTTGAGGCAAAGGCCAAATATCTTTGTCATATTCGAAACTTACAAGACATCGAATCGTTATTTGAGTGGAAAAACAACAACGATATACCCAATTTGTTATTGGGTGGCGGAAGTAATCTTCTCTTTAAAAACGATTACGATGGTCTGGTCGCTAAAGTTTCTTTAATGGGTAAGGATATTGCAGAAGAAGATGATGAAGCTGTTTTTGTCAGCGCAGCAGCGGGTGAAAACTGGCATGACTTCGTATTGTGGACGATTGAACAGGGTTTTGCTGGACTAGAGAACCTCTCTTTAATACCAGGTTGTGTGGGCGCAGCACCCATCCAAAATATTGGGGCATACGGCGTTGAGCTCTCGAATACCTTTCATTCGTTACAAACAGTCAATCTTGATAACGGTGACATTCAAGAATTCAGTAAAGAACATTGTCAATTTGGTTATAGAGAGAGTTATTTCAAATCGCAAACATTAGATAAATTACTGATTACATCTGTCACCTTTAGATTACCCAAAAAACCAGAATGGCATGTGAATTACGCAGGTTTAAGAGAAGCGCTTGCGGGTGAAATATTATCTGCAGATGTGATTAGCAAAGCAGTCATTGCAGAACGACAAAGTAAATTACCCGATCCACGTGTTATCGGAAACGCGGGCAGTTTTTTTAAAAACCCTGTGATGAAAGTGTCAGATTTCGAAGCCTTGAAAGACACACATGAAAATTTACCAGGATTTCCTCAAGTCGGTAATGACGATGTAAAAACTTCGGCAGGATGGTTAATCGATCAAGCTGGTTGGAAAGGATATAGAAAGGGTGATGCAGGTGTCTCGGATAATCATGCACTGGTATTAGTTAATCATGGCAATGCAACAGGCTCTGAACTTTGGCAAATCGCAGAAGATATTATGGCATCCGTTGAAGATAAATTTGGGATTCGATTAGAACCTGAGCCTCGAGTAATTGCTTGATACTTTACGTCATTAAGATCGCTTGAATCTGTAGAAAAATAGTTAAAAAAGACATCCCCCCACTTTTATGCAGTTGTTCTAAAGCTTATTTTGAATCGTTGTGATAGTTGTTTGTAATGAATTACTCGGGAGTACCATATCCCGCTGCATAAACAGCTAGAATGTCTTTAATTGCTTTATCTTTAGAGATTGGTTTGAGAAAACGCTTGGGATGAATGGCGTCCAATTCGTAAGGGGGTTCTCCATTCACTATCCAATCGCTCAAAAATTGCGAAGTGCCACCACCGGTGCCAATACCAACACTAAAACCCGTGGCTAACCATAATCCTTCATGTTCTCTAGTGCTAACTGGTCCGACCATAGGAAATCCATCGGGGGTATAACAGATCGGACCATTGTTTGAGATTTTGATACCTGTCTCACCAATAATAGGGAAGCGCCACATACAGGTCTCAATGTGATCCATAAGGCGTTCTATATTTGGTGGTAATAGTTCTTGTCCAAACTCAGGTGGAATTCCATTGGTATTCCATGCAATAGGATGTTTCTCATAAATACCCATTAAAAACCCATGCGCTTCTTGTCGCACATTACATGGCACAGTTTGATCACGAACAGTGGGTAACTCGAAAGATAGCTCTTTTACTTCAGCATGAGATT
>CALJIH010000257.1 GCA_937974135.1 uncultured Cocleimonas sp.
TTGTTTTCATTTTTCACATTACTTTATAAACTTGGAATGATCTTATCCTCGGGATAGCTCACTGAGTAACCGTATTTAATTTTAATTTCCTGTTTAGGCACTAGCGTTTTATCCCATGAAACAACACCTTTTTTATCATCCACATCATTTTTAGTAGGTGTTTCGCCAAGTCGTTTTATTTTAATATTTTCATCCGATGCTACTGGTAATACATCACTGATGCTTATAGGGTACGATTTACTGTGATTGCTATTTACGCTTACTTTGTAATGACGTTCCACGACTTTCTTTTTACCAAATAACAAGCCATCTTTTCTCTTTTTATCTGGATCAGGCATAAACTTAATTTTTACCTTATCATCTTCACCAAAAGATAGTTTTATCTCTTCACCAGACTGCTTTTGTTGTAAAAATGAGTTACCTACATAGTTTCCGTTTCGATACAAAGACATGCTACCAGCTAGCAACGGCGTATCTTCTTCATATTTAGTTGTTGCTAATATCATTGCCCGTGGATCAAAACGTGGCGAACTCGCCAACTTAATACTTGAAGCTAATTTATTAGAATTAAGTGCAAAACGACGTTTGTTACTTCCAGAACCAAGGTTTATCGAACCAGGAACTTTATATTCTGCGGAAAAGTCTGCGCTAATTAAACGGCTTTGCTCTTGACGCAGGGCTGCTCTTTTTCTCATAAGCTTAGGTTTAGCAGCTTTTCTTGCTTGTGGAGCTGGTGCTGGTAATGATTCAAGTGCTATTGAATCCATTGCCATTCCAGATGCATACCCCTCAAGCTGTTCAGGCATAAAATCTAACACCCAAGGGTTTAGTTGAGGAAGCTGTGTACCTGCACTAGGTCGTAATGTAGATAAAGTCACATCAACGTTTTTCCAATCCTCACCGGTGCGTTGGCTAATTTGAGCCAGTGTTTTCATTTGTATTGAACCCGTTTCAGTATCTAGATCCATGTCATAGACTGGCTCCCAGCGGGCACCGTTTATTTGATAACTAAGATTTAGGGTTAATTCTGAGGCTGATTCGGCATCAATTTTCAATTTTGCTGTTCTATATTCTTTTTGATTTGTGGCTACTTGCTGTAATTCTCGTTTTAACTTATTCAGCAACTTATCGCTGTCCTTTAGTTGCTTTTTTGATTCTCTTATTTCTTCTTGGACTTTTTTTGTAGCCTCGTCTAACGTTTCCCAAGCCAATTCCCATTGTTCTAATGGCAAATTGGAATAACTCCCGTTATGGGATTCATCTTTCCTTTTACTTACGACGTGGTTACCAAGAACCATTTTTTTAATATATTCTAATTGCGCGTTATTACGTGTTATTGAATCCTCAATGACTTTTTTATCTTCTTGTACCGTTTCTATCTCTGATAACAGTTTTTTCTCTCTTTCTTGGACAACTTCTTGTTGAATATCTCTAGAAATCTCAACACTACCCAGACTTATTACCCCATCGCCTTCGCCCGTTACCCTCAAAGAAGATTCATTCATCCCAAGCGGAAGATTATTGATAATTACGTTATTTTCACCCGCGGATAAGGAAATGTTACTGACACGAGTTACTTTAGCACTGCCTGGATAAACCGTTACCGCCTTTATGTTTGAGTCTACTTTTATTCCTTCAGCATGAAGATGTGACAATGGTAAGACCAATATACTTAAAAGTATTGCTCTACGAAGTTTATTGCTTGAAGATGTTTTGTACATAATAGGCCTCTGTTCAATTCTTATTGGTGTATATGTTATCTATTTGCCAGCTTTATTAGGTCAATCAAGTGTAACAAGTTTGTAAAAGAAATGTAAAAGGAGCAAAACAAAAGTTATAAGTCACATTTCATTAGTAGATTAAATATTTTGGGTTTACCATCTTAGCTATGCGCATCATTGACAGCCATACACATCTTGATTTTACCGACTTTGATCACGATCGAGCTGTGGTTATTCAACATGCGATCAATAATAACGTCAGTGATATTATCGTTTCAGCTACAACGGCCAAAGGCTGGCAAAACATAAAAAACATATGTGATGAATACTTCAACATATGTCATCCTGCCTATGGATTACATCCCATGTTCATTAGTAAACACAACGTAGTTTCGGATTTATTGAAATTAGAGTCTTGGGTTCGAGAGAATAGGGCAGTAGCAATTAGTGAAATCGGTCTAGATTTTTTTATTGACGAAGCTAACGAGGCACATAGAAAAACTCAGGAAACACTGTTTGTTTCACAATGTGAAATCGCAAATAAACATAAATTACCAATAATTATCCATGCTAGAAAGTCGTTAGATATTGTTTTAAAACATTTACGAAAGTTTCCTGACCTGAAAGGTTCTATCCATTGTTTTTCAGGCAGTGAGCAACAAGCAATACAACTTGTTGATTTAGGTTTTAATCTTAGTTTTGGCGGTCCTATTACTTATGATCGAGCAACACGTTTACACAAAATAATTAAAAGCGTACCACTAGATGCAATGCTAGTAGAAACTGATTCTCCAGATCAACCTGACATTGCCCATCATTCTCAACGAAATGAACCTGCGTTTATTTTTAATGTTATAGCAAAAATTGCAGAACTGAAAAGCCTTGAAATTGATCAAGTTGCAGCTAAAACTAGCAAAAATGCAATAAAACTATTCAATTTGGAACCCTTTTAGTTATTAAAAGTGGATATAAGTAGGGGGGTGTCTTTTTTTATTTATTCAACATAACCACATTTATCAATGTGCCTTTTTTAGACTTATCTGTTTTACCAATTAAAAATACTTTAATATCTGCATTTCCACCTGCCCATGTGGTTGTATAAACCTCATCTTTCAAAACTTCTTTTGATGCTGCTTCTTTTCCGGCAAGTTTTCCTAATTCTTCAAGTAATTTCTGTCCTTCATCACGACCATCTAGTATCAACGAGCAAGATGTTGAAGTTCCGTCTTTAAAATCTGGAAACGTATCAATTAATGCAGAAGCAACGGGGCCTTGAACCACGGTTACACGGAAAGCTCTTTCACCAATGGGTGTATCCCAACCTACTACTTTATCCGCTTTGGTTGTTGGAGAGAGTTGTGCTAATTCTTCTGGAAACAGTGGAGACCAACCCAATTCATCTGCCATAGTCATAACATTATCGACGTTTGGCATTTGTCCGTAACACACTCTATTAAAAACAAATACGGCATTTACATCATCGGGTTTTGTACTGTTAGGTACATTTGGGGGTAAAGGCTTATCCTCTACTGCAGTAGTATCTGCTATGACTGATGTAAAAAAGCTTAAACTTAGTAATAATCCAAGCGTAGTAATTAGTTTTTTCATTTGTATTCCTTCAATGTGTACATAATTTTCGACCATGAAAATATTCAAGAGTTCGATAGTATGAGGATTGTAGATAAATTTCTTATTTAGTCGATAAACCCACTAAGTTTATGACTGTACGGTTATTTTAATTTCTCAAAGAAACGCTCAAAGCGAGGTTTATAACTATCATTTTTATTCAAAGATAAAAGAATATGTGTCGCATGCCCTCTAAGCTCTGATCTTGGTACATAACCGTAGCATCTTGAATCTAAACTGTTGTCGCGGTTATCTCCTAAAAAGAAATAATGATCTTCAGGTACTACTAGTTCTGTTAAATCTTGGCAGCTTGGGCCTCTGAAAGCAGGAGGGTAATTACTATTCATATCTTTCAAATTTAGCGCATGGGGTTTCAGGTCAGTATAAGATTCTTCAACATACAAACCTGGTTCTTGATCACTCATTCGAGAGGGTACAATTTCTCCATCACTGCCAGAAAATATATTTACCTTCTTTTCACCAGCGTCGACATAAATTTCGGCTGCTTTTTTATAATCAACGACATTGCCATTAATGATTAAATGATTTTTTTTAAGATTAATAGTATCGCCAGGCAAACCAATCAAACGTTTGATAAGTCGCTTGTCTGCAACCTCAGAGGTGAAAACGATAATATCTCCACGTTCAGGTTCGCCAGTTTTCATTAAAGAGATATCTGTGAAAGGTACTTGAAGATCATAGGCCATTTTATTTTCCCAAATAACATCACCTTCAAGAATTGTCGGTTTCATTGATCCTGTTGGTACAGGGTGCCAATCTGCAACTGCACCCCTAAATATAATTAGGAAAAATATAAAAAGGACGAAACCTTTATTATCTTTAATTAAAGACCATATTTTTTTCATTTAAAAATCCTTCAATATCAATAAGTTAATCTTTAAACGCTATAAAGATCTCAGCGATAACAATAAAGTAAACTAAGCATTTACTCATAATACATTTATACGTTAAATTCACTCCAGATGAAATAAACCACCTAAAAGTGGGGGGGTGTCTTTGTATTCAGCTCTGTTGTATTTGATAATCATAATCAATGATAAGAGGCGCATGATCAGAAAAACGCTCGTCTTTATATACTTCTGTTTTCAACACCGTACCCTTTAAACTTGGTGTTAAAATATGATAATCAATACGCCAGCCGGTATTGTTTGCATACGCTTGACCTCGATTAGACCACCAAGTATAGGTATGTTCTTCTTGTTCAATTTCACGGAATGCATCAATGAACCCAACTTCATCGAATAAGGTATCTAACCAAGCTCGTTCCTCAGGTAGAAAACCTGAATTTTTTTGATTACCCTTCCAGTTACGAATATCTTCATTTTTATGTGCGATATTCCAATCGCCACAAATGATACAATCTCTACCAGATGCTTTCATATCCTTCATTTTATCCATGAAGAAATCCATGAGTTTGTATTTAACTTGCTGTCGTTCTTCCTTCGCAGAACCAGAGGGCATATATAAAGAAATGACACTAAGATTACCAAAACGTGCTTCTAGGTAACGACCTTCAGAATCGGCAAGTTCATTCCCCATCCCGACTATCAACTCATCAGGTTCCGTTTTGCAGTATAACGCAACCCCACTATAGCCTTTTTTAACGGCATCATGATAATAAGCGTGATTTGGATGAAATATTGGATCTTCTAACTGGTGTACTTGCGCTTTTGTTTCTTGAATACAAACAACATCGGCATCTTGTGTTTTTAACCAATCAAAGAAACCCTTTTTAGCAGCGGCACGAATACCGTTAGTATTTGC
Organism: uncultured Cocleimonas sp.; assembly: GCA_937974135.1. Taxonomy (GTDB): domain Bacteria; phylum Pseudomonadota; class Gammaproteobacteria; order Thiotrichales; family Thiotrichaceae; genus Cocleimonas. The sequence goes on from CALJIH010000257.1 coordinate 5,133, forward strand.
TGTAATTATTTTCATTCTGTATTGTCAATTAAAAAGGAAAAGTGCCCAAAAGTAGGGGGGTGTCTTTTAATCACGTTTAAACATCTAAATTAGCCACGTTTAAGGCATTTCCTTCAATAAACTCACGACGAGGCTCTACTAAATCACCCATTAGTGTAGTGAATATCTCATCGGCTTGGTATGCATCTTCGATTTTCACTTGCATCATTCGACGCGACTCAGGATCCATGGTTGTATCCCAAAGCTGTTCCGGGTTCATTTCACCCAAGCCTTTGTAGCGCTGAATGTTAAGACCACGCTGACCCTCTTTCATTAACCAGCTCATTACGTTATCGAAACGAGAAACATATTCACGGCGTTCACCACGTTGAATATAACTTTTTTCGTTTAACAACCCATCAAGTTTTTGGTTTAAAGCAAATATATGATTGCTTTCAGGGCTATCGAAGAAATCTTTATTGAAGAAATATTCTGTATCTACACCGTGCATTCTACGAGTGACTTTTACTGCCCAGTCATCTCCTTCTAACTCTTTTAATTTAGCTGAATAATTTCTAGTGCCATTAAATTTATCATTAGCTGCTTGAGCCGCGGCATCTAACCATGTGGCAGCAACTTTGCTATTAATTTCTTTATCGCCACCAGCGCTGTTAAACAACATTGCTTCTAACATTTCTGAATCAAATCTTCTTGATAAACGTTTGATAATATTAGAAATTACCAAGTATTCTCGCGCTAACTTCTCCAGCGCTTCGGTTTTTATTGCAGGTGAGTTTTCATCAACGAATAAGCCTGCATCTTCTAAAGCTAGCTGTAGTAAACGATCGTTTAGCTCATCATCATCTTTTACATATTGCTCTTGTTTACCTTTCTTCACTTTGTAAAGCGGTGGTTGCGCAATATAGATATGTCCTCTTTCTACCAGTTCTTTCATCTGACGATAGAAGAAGGTTAATAATAAAGTTCGGATGTGAGATCCATCGACGTCCGCATCGGTCATGATTATGATTCGATGATAGCGAAGTTTTTCCGGATCAAATTCTTCTCTACCAATACCACAACCTAGGGCGGTGATTAATGTACCCACTTCTGCAGAGGCTAACATCTTGTCAAAACGAGCTTTTTCTACATTTAGAATTTTACCTTTAAGAGGCAGTATAGCTTGTGTACGTCTGTCTCTGCCTTGTTTTGCAGAACCGCCCGCAGAATCACCCTCCACCAAGTATATTTCGCATAGCGCTGGATCCTTTTCCTGACAATCTGCTAATTTACCTGGCAAACCTGCAATATCTAAAGCACCTTTACGGCGTGTCATCTCTCGAGCGCGACGTGCAGCTTCTCTAGCTCTTCCTGCTTCAACCATTTTGCTACAGATGATTTTTGCTTCTTTTGGATTTTCGATCAAAAAGTTTGAAAGACTCTCGCCCATCGCTGATTCAACAATCCCTTTTACTTCGGACGATACTAACTTGTCTTTAGTTTGTGATGAGAATTTCGGATCAGGCACTTTCACCGAAAGTACCGCTGTTAAACCTTCGCGTGCATCGTCACCCGTTAACGAAACTTTATCGTTTTTCTTATTCGATAAAATGCCTTCTTTTTCGATATATTGATTCAGCGTTCGCGTTAATGCTGTCCTAAAACCTGATAGATGTGTACCACCATCGCGCTGTGGAATATTGTTGGTAAAACAGAATATATTTTCTTGATAGGAATCATTCCATTGTAATGACACTTCAACACCTACATCATCTCTAAAGGTATCAAAGCTAATCACTTTCTCATGAATGGGTGTTTTCTTTTCATTCAGATGACTAACAAAAGCGCTGATACCACCATCGTATTCAAAAACAATATCTTCGCCTTCACCACGCTCATCTATTAAATGAATTTTTACCCCTGAGTTTAAGAATGATAACTCGCGTAGCCTTTTCGCTAAAATATCAAAACTATATTCATGAATAGCGAAAATATCTTTACTCGGTAAAAAGCGAACCTTTGTACCCGTTCTTTTAGCATCACCGATAATTTCCATCTCAGTGATTGGATCGCCCATGGAATACTCTTGTCTATGAACTTTTCCATCACGCTGAATAGTTAGTGTAAGCTTTTCTGATAATGCATTTACAACGGATACACCAACACCATGAAGACCGCCAGACACCTTATACGAATTATCATCAAACTTACCGCCAGCATGCAACACAGTCATAATTATTTGAGCGGCTGAACCACCATCTTCATGCTCATCTACGGGTATACCACGACCATCGTCTTCAACAGTCACAGAACCGTCTGTGTTTAGTTTAACAGTGATTTCGTTACAGTGACCTGCTAAAGCCTCGTCGATCGAGTTATCGACGACCTCAAACACCATATGATGCAGACCAGTACCGTCATCGGTATCACCGATATACATACCAGGGCGCTTTCTTACTGCTTCTAGTCCTTTTAAGACCGTAATACTGGAGGAATCGTAATCTTGTTCTTCAGCCATTTTTTATCCATTTATACTCAAAGAGTAGTATTTTTATAACGATTTAATGCAGATTTTTTTACTATTAATGGGAGGTTAAATTCATTCTAATTTAACCAGAGAATTATACATGAAAAGGAAATAAAAGTACTTAGATAGATTGTTAGTTTATGTGGAAATTACACGCTTCTTATTATTCACTTAAACTAATAGCGCCATGTTTCACGTGAAACACTTTTGCTTGAAGGCTATTTAATTCAATGAGGTGAGTACTTGTGATAATGAGTTGTTTTTTTATTTTTGATAGATACTTTAACAA
>CALJIH010000258.1 GCA_937974135.1 uncultured Cocleimonas sp.
CAATGTAAAAACAGCCCCTCCCCACATAAACTATTTCTTCACCCACAATATAGAAGCAGTTTCTTCACCTCTGTTTCATTGTTTATTTTTCCAGTCGCCGTGCCGTAGTCCTGAAGAAATTGCGTATATGAAAGCTATCAAGGCCGTGTTTGACCCTAATGGAATTATGAATCCGGGAAAGATGCTGAAGTGATAAATCTAGAAGAGTTATCTGTTTAAAAACCAAAAGGTAAACTCACTAAAAGTAGGGGGGTGTCTTTTTTAACTATGGATTAATTGAATAATCTATCGCTATTGTATGTTTTGGATCATCATGTAATAACCAATACGCACTTTGTAGTGCCTTTGTAGTCTCACCCATTTCACCGTCAGCAATTAGCTTATTATCAACTGCAGTAATAGGCATGATGCCACCTGCGGTACTCGTAGCAAAAACCTCATCCGCATATCGTACCTGTTCAGGCGTGACATCTTTTTCGTTAATGTCAAAGCCTTGTGCACGCGCAAGCTCGATCGTCGTTTTTCGTGTTATGCCTTGGAGGACTCCATTTGCAGGTGTCGAAATTATTTTATTCTTAACAACAAAGAGATTAAAACCAGGGCCTTCAGTAACATTACCTTTTTGATCTAATAAAACGACGGTCTCACTGTCATGAGAAAACGCTTCGTATTGACCCATGACTAAATCTAGCCAATGATAATTTTTAATCATGGGATCAACAGATTCGGTGGGTATTCGCTGTCTTTCACTAATGAATAAATTAAGACTGGTTTTTGGTTTACAGACCCATACAAATGGGATCGCAAAAGCAATGAACTGATTGTTACATCGTCTCGGATCTCTAGAACCTGGCTCAGGCTGTCCGCGTGTTGTAATCATTTCTACATAAGCATTATTAAGGCCACTTTGTTTTACGCAATGACTTAGTATGGTTTGTAATTCATTTTTAGAATAGGGAATTTCAAGATGTAACTTTTTCATACCCGAATAAAATCGTTCGAAATGGTCATCTAAACGGAAAAATTTACCATTCCATACATGTACCACGTCGTAAGTTGCATCTGAATGTAAAAACCCCCAATCAAGAATCGAAATTTTGGCTTCACTAATGGGTAAATATTGACCATCAATAAAAGCAGTACCTTGTGTGAAATTAGTCATAAGAATATTTAAATCAGTATGTTAGGGAGATTCTGGTCCTGAAAAGCCGTAAAAGTAGGGGGGTGTCTTTTTAATATATCTAACTTTGATCAGGTTTAACCAGTATTATTAAAGTTTTTGAGATATGATTGGTATATAAGTAAATTGTATATAATAAAAATATTATGAGAAATTACGCCGAAATGCTGTTTATAGACGCTGTCCGAGACCTACAAAATGAAGCAGGTACGGGCGATACATACGCTAGAGTTTATAAAAAACGTACCAACGAGGTGTTAACTGATCAAGAAGTGACTTTCATTGCAAAACGTGAAAGCTTCTATATCGCATCTATATCATCGACAGGATGGCCATATATTCAACACCGTGGAGGTCCTGAAGGGTTTTTGAAGATTCTTGATGACAATCTACTAGGATTTGCGGATTACTTGGGAAATAAACAATTCATTACCATGGGACATGCTAAAAGAAACGATAAAGTAGCACTTTTTCTAATGGACTATGAAAATCATGCACGCTTAAAAATTTTAGGGCATCTTAATATGCAACATGCGCAAGATGCTGATCCCGAAATATGCGAAAAATTAAATACCAATGGGCAGGGTAAAGTCGAGAGAATCGCAACCATAAAAGTAGAATCTGTAGATTGGAATTGTCCTAAATATATTCCCCAATTGATCAATGCCAGCAAATTTGCCCCTCAATTAAGAGCCGTTATCGAAGAAAACGAGAGGTTGCATCAAGAACTAGAAAAACTAAAAGCATCTAAATAATTCTCGTGCTCCAACTAATCTAAATATTTTAACGGCAAAGCACCCGTATCGACGACTCTGCGCATCACAAAGCTTGAGGTAACGCTGCTTACTCCTGGAATTGTCGTAATGTGATTTAATAAAAATTCTTGATAAGCATCCATGTCTGGTACGACGACTTTAACGATATAATCAGCATCTTGACCGGTTATTAAATAGCATTCAATGACTTCATCGTAAGCTTTGAGTTGTGTTTCAAATACATCAAATTTTTCAGGTGTGTGTCGATCCATACCGATTTGGATGATTGCGGTTATATCTAAACCGAGTTTTTTACGATCGAGCAAAGTGACTCGGTTTTCAATAATGCCTTGGTCTTCTAATATCTTAACTCTGCGAGAACAGGGAGATGCAGAAAGCCCAATTCTTTCAGCAAGTTCTTGGTTACTTAAACCGCCATTACTTTGTAATTGATGAAGAATTTTAATATCAAACGCGTCTAATTCGATTTTTGATTTCATGATTTACTGTTATTGAAGAATAGTATTTCATTATTCTATCAAATATTAGTGATATTCACTAAAAATTAATATTTAATCGTAAAATTAGCTATGTAATTGCGCGATTTTCTGTTTATTATTCCAAGCAATTAATAATAAGCAATTGTTTCAAGGGAATTAAAATGAAAGCTGGCTTCGATCATAAAAAATATAAACCATTTACACCTTTAGACATGCCAAATCGTGCATGGCCCAACAAATCGATTACCAAGGCACCTAACTGGTGTAGCGTAGATTTACGCGATGGTAACCAAGCTTTGCCTAATCCGATGAATGTCGAACAGAAGACCAGAATGTTCAAATTACTCGTTGAGTTGGGTTTTAAAGAAATTGAAGTAGGCTTTCCTTCGGCGTCACAAGCTGATTTTGATTTTGTGCGTGTTTTGATTGAAGAAAAAATGATTCCTGATGATGTTACGATTCAAGTATTAACACAAGCTCGTGAAGACTTGATATCTCGAAGCTATGAATCACTCGTTGGCGTTAAACAAGCAATAGTACACGTATACAATTCCACCTCCACGGTTCAGCGAGAGCAAGTATTTAGACGCGATAGACAAGGCATTATTGATATCGCACTAAATGGTGCGAGTTTGGTCAAATCCTATTCTGAAAATTATCCTGAAACGCAATGGAGCTTCCAGTATTCACCGGAAAGTTTTAGCCAGACTGAGATGGACTATGCAGTGGATATTTGTAGCCAAGTGATTGATGTATGGCAAAAAGATAATAAAAATCAACGTGTAATCATTAATCTACCGGCAACCGTTGAATCAGCAATGCCCAATGTATTTGCGGATCAAATTGAAACTTTCTGCAGTAACATCTCGCAACGCGATAGCATCGAAATTAGTCTGCATACGCATAATGATCGTGGTTGTGGTATTGCTGCGGCAGAAATGGGAATTCTTGCGGGTGCAGATCGTATCGAGGGTACTTTGCTAGGTAACGGTGAACGCACGGGTAATATGGATATTGTTACTATGGCAATGAATCTGTATTCACAAGGAATTGATCCTGAATTGGATTTAAGTGATATGGGCGCTATTGTTGAATGCGTAGAATATTGCACAAAACTGGCAGTGCATCCTCGACATGCTTGGGCAGGTGAATTGGTTTACACCGCATTTTCTGGAAGCCATCAAGATGCGATTCGCAAATCAATGGATTTTCATAAAGAGCAAGGTCGAGAACATTGGAATGTGGCTTACTTACCTATCGATCCACGTGATATTGGACGTGAATACGAAGAAGTGGTTCGCATCAATAGCCAATCAGGCAAAGGTGGTGTGGCATTAGTGCTTGAGCGTGATTTTGGTATTACTTTGCCAAAGTGGATGCATGCAGAACTTAGTGTGTTAGTACAAGCTCATGTTGATAAAAGTGGTGAAGAAATCAATCCTGAAAAGATTCATCAAATTTTCCAAGATAACTTTATTGCGGTAAATGATTTATGGGTACTTAGAGATTATTCGCTGCACGCTAAAGGTGATGAGGTTGAATTAGAGTTTAATATTGGCCAATCACCTGCATTCAAGGGCGCAGGTAAAGGTGCATTCGAGGCGTTGGTAAATGCCGTTAAACAGCGTACCAAGATGAATATTCGTGTGACTCAATTTGATGAGTTCGCGTTAACAGAAGGTACGCGATCTGATGCAATCGCGGCTGTGGCGATTGATGTGGAAGGTGAACATTACAGCGCTTGTGCGATTGATGAAGATATTACCAAAGCCGGTTTACAAGCCTTATTATCAGCAATGGATTCTGCGGTTAAGTTAGAAACGATTGCCAAAGCTGTTTAAGCAAAACCTTGTAAAAGTAGGGGGGTGTCTTTTCAGAGGCATTAATAAATTCCCAATATAAAAAAACCACCATAAAGGTGGTTTTTTTGGAAGAATATTGCGTTTATTTCCCGAATAATTTTCCAGCAAGATTCATCGCGCCGCTAATACCACCTATTGAGTCCAATAATGATCCACCACTACTGGCCTGATCCATCATTTGTGGTAGCGATTCACGTAAACCGCCAACTGCTTCTTCTTCACTTAATCCAAGTTCAGATGCGAAATTAGAAATTTTCTCGGCGCCGAATAAATCAGTGATGTTGCTATCACTCATTTCTGCGTTTTCACCATCACCTAAGAATGAAGCTGCCATATCAGCCATGCCACCGCTTTGCATTTGACCTAGTAGTGAACCAATATCTAGTCCACCTTCTGCACTGTCACCAGTTAGGCTAGATAATGCATTAGTAAGTACACTTGCATCTAATCCGCTACCTGCGTTACCACTTAGTTTGCTATTGATAAATGCCGAAGCGCCCATTTTTAAAAGACTACCCATATCCATAATATTATCCTTTGATTTGAAGTTTGTTATAACAACTATTAGTTGTAGTTTAATCTAATTTGGTTCATACGAACCTGATTAATCTTGTGGAATTCTTAACATTTGACCTGGGAAAATTAGGTCAGGATTTTGAATGATTTCTTTATTGGCCTCGAAAATATCAGGATGACGATTACCGTCGCCATAAGCATTTTGAGCTATTTTCCAAAGGCTATCACCTTTTTGAACTTCGTAATATTCAACCGTTACAGTTTCTGGTGGGGCGACTACTTCATCCGCCCGAACTTCTTCAATACCCATGGCATTTCCAGCCATTAGAATGACTTTATCTAAGGCACTGGGGTCTTCTGTTTCACCTTTGATAGTCGCAACACCGTCTTGCACTTCTATTTCAAGATTGCTAATTCCGGGGTTATCATCTTCGATATGTTTTTTTAGTTTCTCTGGCGCTTCTTCTTCATTACCAAATAATTTTTTACCAATGTTTTTAGCAAAACTTAATAGACCCATGTGTTTTCTCCTATGTGTAATCTGATTTTATGTGCGCGACGTATTATTAATTAAGCGCGCGATTATATCATAAGGCCTAACGATAGGTTTTCAATAGTTTTGCGGTTTATCAGATAAATGAGGAAATGTAGAAGTACCAAACACCCAATAAAAGGGGTGTTTTTAACATAGATTTTCTGTATAAAATTCTTAGTTTTTTAACGGCAAAATCTATACGATCAATCCGTTTTCATAGCCATATTTGACTGCTGCGGTTCGGTTAGTTACGTGCAAATGCTTAAACAAATCGCTTAGATGTGCTTTAACCGTATTTTCAGATATTTTTAGTTCCCACGCTATCTGCTTGTTTAATAAACCTTCAGAGAGTAAGCATAAGACTTGATGCTGACGTTTAGTGATTTTATCTCTACCAGTGTTTTGATTGGCTTCACCAGTTGTTTGTTTTGGTTTGCTGATATATATATTTCCATCCAATACTGACAAAATAGCTTCTAAGATATTCTCACGAGAACAATTTTTACTGATAAAACCCGATGCATTGTGTTCTATCGCTAAGCCTGCAGCAGACAAAGAATCAGTCGCTGAAAGTATCATTATCGGGATTTTTATTTTGAGCTGATCGATTAATGCATAACTATTCTCAGTTACTGTATTATTTATACTCAATAGGATTAAATCAGGTGCATCTACGTTATTTATCACATCATGCGCTGCTAAAATATTGACAGCGTATTTAGTACGAATATTTTCATCGTAGTTATTCAATAAATTACGAATGCCATCAGCAAATAATCGATGTTCATCAATAATTAAAATTTTCAGTTGCGTATTTGTCTTATGCTGGTCTAATTTTGCGGGGGTGTAAAAATTGTCGATGTGTGTGGGGCTAAAGTCATATTCGTGACTACTTTTTTTATTTATCTTCTCGCTTTTCATAGTTTCTCCCTAACTATATTAAAAATCGTCCTCATCTAAACATACTAGATTTAGAGGGAAAGGCAACGGTACTAAAGTACCATTTCTAATCGTTTAGAATCGCTTATAGTTTGTTTGAAAGCTAAATAGATTTGCTGAGTTTTAGATAAGTTTTAGTCGTTGAGCTTCAAGGACAAGTGCAGTTCGGTTTTGGACACAAAGTAAGCTAAAGATATTTGAGATATGTTTTTTTACAGTTGAATCCGATATATCCAATTTTCTTGCAATTTCTTTGTTTGAATCACCTTGTTCCAGTAATTGCAGAATACTAAGTTGTCTAGGGGTAATCCCTAAATTTTCTGCGTTTGATGTTGATTGTGAAGCTGAGTGTGTTTCAAAAATACTATTCGAAGTAAAAGTGTGACCTTGTTTAACTTGCTTTATACCTTGGATGATGACATTGATATCTTCAGATTTATGAATAAATCCTTTGGCGCCTTTTTGCAACGATAGTTTGGCAATTTCCGGATCATTGCTTGCAGATATGACAATTACAGGCGCAATAATGAGATTCGTGCGTAACCAACTCATAAAGCTGAAACCATCAAGACCCGGTAAACCAATATCGACTAATAATAGATCATAAGAGTTACCGCGTTTGAAGTAATTAAGAGCTTCATTTACGTCAGTAGCAAGATCTACAGTTTGAACTTCGCTAATATTTTGTACTATTTGTTTAAGAGCACGAGAGAAAAGGGGGTGGTCATCGAGGATAAGTATTTTCATTTCAGTTGTGCTGAGATTTCATATTACTGTGGTTTGATGCTATATAGGTATTAATAATATGCTCATAGGGAGGTGACATGTTTATTTTTTACTCACTCAAATCTCAGGTTTACATTAATAATCAAATAGTTAAGAAGGTTCTTGCAATAAGCCTAATTGCCATTCTTAGCATAAATCCTAGCACAATTTACGCCAACGATAATTATATCGATGAAGATAGTTTATTTGATGATATTGAAACCGTGGTTAGCGCTACTCGTTTAAAACAAAAAATCACAAATGCACCCGTTTCGGTAAGCATTATTGACAGAGAAATGATTGAAGCGTCTGGTGCCTTAGAAGTTTATGAATTACTAAGATTTGTACCGGGCTATTTCTCATATGCGGTTGATGGTAATCGATATGGTGTAACGAGCCATTTTGGCGCTAACGATACACCATCAAGATTAGAAGTTCGAATCGATGGTCGATCGGTTCATCAGCCTCTATTTGATACTGTTGATTGGGCAACATTAGGAATTGATGTGTTGGATATAGATCATATTGAGGTTATTAGAGGTACAAGTGCCCCAGTATTTGGATCAAACGCGTTTTTGGGGGCAATCAATATTGTTACTAAAGGTAGTCTTTTGCAAAAACATCAAACAACAATTCGTGCCACTGCAGGTAGCAGAGACACTATCAACCTAGCATTGAATCATGCCGGTAATGTATCAGATGTGGAGTACTTTTTATCTCTTAATGCGAAAAGAAATACAGGATTTAATGCATTTACAAAAGGTGCTAATAATCCAGTTGATAAGAATATCGATACAAGAGAATCAATCAATTTTAAGTTGCAAGGTACATATACTCCAAATGTAGAGTCTAGATTTATGTTTGATGTCGGTATAGGTACTAATGATTCTGAGATACCTCTAAGAGAAGACCCCAGAGGCTTCAGTAATCGCGTAACAAAAACAAATCATCAGTATTTCAAATGGATAAGAGGTTCAAGTAAAAACTTAAGTACTTTTTCTTTTTATCATAATTATCTTCAAATTCGTGATAATGCAACGGTGGGACTATTATCAGGTTTATTGGGAGTGCAGTCTGAACAGGTTCCTCTTATTTTTCCTGGTCAAGAAGATGGGGAAGTTATTGTTGATAGAAATAAAGGATTTGCCGAACGCATTGATTTTGAATATGAAAAGCAAATTGCACCCTCTGAAAAACTGAATCTTGTTTTCGGTGTTGGAGTAAGAAAGGATATTGTTAGAAGTACATATTTGATTGGTAATGACACAGAAAGTCAAAATATCTTTAGGGTTTTTTCTAATGCAGACTATAAAGCCTCTGACAAAGTAAACATTAATTTAGGTTTTTTGACAGAGAAAACTGACTCTCGATCGCCCGTTACTTCACCAAGAGTAGCAGTTAACTATCAATTAAACGACTCACAAACCTTCAGAGCAAGTGTAGCCAAAGGTTTACATGCACCTTCACTAGTGATTAATAAAGCAAATGTAGGTTTTAGATTTCCAGATGGTTCTTTGACCAACTTATTGTTAACCAATCCGACAGGTATTGAACCTGAAAAAATTAAATCACTTGAATTAGCATATATTCATCGATGGCCCGAGACTGATACACAATTAGATGTGAAGTTTTTTCATGAAAAAATTGATGATATCTTCAATAGCAGATCAAGTATTGCTTTCCCTGATATAGATCAATCAGTGTTAATCTATCAAAATAATGGTTTTATAAAAAATAAGGGATTAGAACTTCAGCTTCAGCATAAATTTAAATCCATTCCTGATTTAGATATGCGACTAGCATACGCCTATATTGACTCCGAAGTAGGCAGCCAAATAGAAGATACTGTATTTAGATTAAGAAATAGTATTCCCCAACATTCTGCGACCTTAATGGTTAATAAGCAACTTAAAAATGGGTATAGGTTAGGCACAATTCTCCAATATCAATCTGATTATGACAATAGCGATGAAGGGATTAAAAGGGTCGACTTTAATATCGGTAAAACAGTCAAATTATCAAATTCTAAAACTGCCAAATTAGATTTGAGCATTCAAAATGCCTTTAATCATTACAATGATTTTTCAATAAGAAATGATCAAGATATGCGTGGCTATCTGCGTATGCAAATAGATTTTTAAATTAATGTAGGACTTATATTTTCTTAGAAATATATTCTAAAAAGTGATTAGTAGAACCCAAACATTTAGACGTTTTTTCAACACAGTCTTTCTGCGTTTTATTTTATTGTCTGCAATGATCATTTTATTTTTTCCTTTACAGCAAATAAAAGCTGATGAAAAAAATGGCATAAGCATCATAATTCCGAATGGCTCATTTCAATACACCAAAGTAGTTAATAGTATCCAAGCAAACCTAAAATTAAATAACTTTAAGGAAGAATTAACAACGGTGTATTTGTCTAATCCAAATACTACTAGTATCAATTTGAATAATAAAAAGTTAGTAATATTGGTTGGCAGTAGTGCTTTTGATTTTTATACAAAATCGAATGCGCAATCTCCTTACTTAACTACATTAATTACAAAAAGCGCTTTTGATTATATTTATAGTCGAGCAAACTATAAAAATAATTTTATAGGTGGGATTATGATTGATCAACCTGCCACAAGATATGTCGCCTTAGCTAAAGCGTTATTACCCTCTTTAAAAAAAGCAGGATTGGTAATAGGACCTGAGAAAATTAGACAAAAAAGTAAAGTACTAAATGATGTTGATACAAAAAGCGTTACCTATAATTTCGTAGAAATTTCCTTACAGGATAACCCTGTTAATAAATTAAGAAATGCCTATGAATCAAACCAAGCTTTAATCGTATTTCCTGACCGCAAAAAATTCAATCGTAGTTTATCCCGATGGATTCTGACACTGAGTTATCAATATAAAAAACCGCTTATTTCATATTCAAAAAAATATGCAGAAGCAGGTGCACTGGCATCTTTATTTAGTACTTCAGAGAGAATCGGTGATCAAACTGCTGAAATGATAATTCCTTTTCTCAAGGACTCAAATTATAAGAATAAGAAGCTAATAGCTCCAAAATACTATGATATTTATATTAACCAATCTGTCGCTAAAGCATTAAATATCAATGTTCCCGCAAAATATGAATTACTTAGAAAGATACCAAATTGAAAAATATCAAAAGATACAATTTAGGCCTAAGTATAAAGCAATCTATCTTATTGCTTATCTTATTACCTTCTTTTTTGATAACTACGGTTCTAACTACATATCTAGTCATTTCACGTCAATCTGATGCTCAAAATGAATTACTTCTGCAAGCCAATAGTGCATTAAGTTATATCTCCAACTCCTCTGAATTACCGTTGTTTAGTGCTGATATACCTGCACTTCAGCGTTTGGGTAGTGCGGTAATCCTAAATAATGAGATCAAATCAGTAACTTATTTTGATTCAAATAAAAAAGTAATCAGCACTTCGGGTGAAAAAATTAATGAATCCGTGATTTATTCAAGCGATTCCTTTTATAGTAAAGAGAAGAATTCGCAATGGATTTTTCAAACACCTATATTTAATTCTGAAATCGAAGTTGATGATTACAAGGATGATGAATTAGATTCAACAGAAAAAACGGTTCCGCCAAAATACTTAGGATGGGTTCAGTTAATCGCTGATAAAAAACCATTACTCGCTAAACAAAAAAAGATATTGCTAGCCGGTTTTGGTTTAGGTTTAGCACTTTTTGGATTGTTAGCATTCTTTGCTCATGTTTTTTCAAGAAGCCTAACTATCCCTTTGCATACTCTAACTGAAACTATCCGAGAATTAGAGGGAGGAAACTTAGAATCGAGAGTTTCAGTTACTGCTAATGGAGAAATTAAGGAATTAGTCGATGGTGTAAATCAGTTAGCTGACAAAGTGAAAATATCTAATAAACGGTTAAATCTAAAAATAAAGGAGGCGACTCAACAATTAACATCAACACTATTAGAATTAGAAGCTAGAAATATAGATCTTGAGCTAACAGGCAATCAGCTGATTAATGCTAACAATGCCAAAGATGAGTTCTTAGCAAGTGTTAGTCATGAACTGAGGACACCATTAACTTCTATTATTGGTTATGCAGAATTACTCAAGAAATCAGATTTAGAAAAAGAGCAAATAGATCAAGTAAGGACGATTTCTCAGGCATCAGAAATCTTACTTCAATTGATTGATAATATTCTAGATTTTTCAAAACTAGAATCAGAGTCTTTAGAATTAGAGCATATTTCTTTTAATGTAAATAACCTTTTAAACGATGTGCAATCCTTACACATGCCAGCTGCAATGGCTAAAGGCATTAAGCTTAACATCGTAAGTGACTTGAATTTACCTAAAGAATTAATTGGTGATCCGTTACGCATCAAGCAAGTTTTTAACAATTTAATACAAAATGCCGTTAAATTTACCAATCAAGGATCTGTAAAAATCTCGGTATCCCCTTTAGATAATGAATTCGGATTATTAGTTAAAATTACTGATACTGGAATTGGTATAAAAAAAGAGCATTTATCACAATTATTTAATCCATTTAATCAATTAGATGCATCTATAACCAGGCGCTTTGGTGGCACAGGATTAGGTTTAGTTATTTGTAAAAAACTAATTTCTCAGCTTGGTGGTACGATAAAAGTAAATAGTGAAATTGGTAAAGGGACAGAAATTATTTTCTCGATTTTAAATGTTCTACCAGTAAAAAAGCATAATGATATTCAGCAATCGATTATAGAAAAGCATGAAACTTCTGATTTTCATCAGTCTTTAAAGGGAAATTTGGTGGTTATTGCGGAAGATAATCATTTTGTAAAAAACCTTCTAATAAAAATATTTGAAAATGAAGGTGCTGAAGTAATTGCAAAAAATAATGGGCTGTTGGCTTTAGAGGAGATAAAAAATACAAAACCAGATTTTGTGGTCTTGGATTATCAGATGCCAACTTTAGATGGGATAAATACCTGTAAAGAGATAAGAAAGTTATTTTCTAAAAACGAGTTGCCTGTAGTTTTACTTACCGCTGATGTGATGAATACCAATAAAAAAGAAATAAAAAATATAGGAATCAATAAAATTATTTACAAACCAATTCAAGGAAATGAATTAATAGATTGCGCTCAAGAATTTATTTTTAATAAGAAAAATAGCAACAAGAATAAAGTGCTAGATTTAATTCCTGACGATTTGTTAAAAGATGAACTCATCAATTTACAACAAATCATTATTCGAAATTTTGAAGCTAAGGACTATAAAAATCTAAAAAAATATATTCATCAATTATGCGGAGTTGCTGGCCCTACATCCCAGTATAAAAAACTATGGAATATTGCAAAGTCTTTAGATTTAAAAGTCAAAGATAAAAAATACGATGACTTAGAAGGTGATATTGATGTCTTGAAAAGTATAAGGATATAGCTTTGAATTGATTGTCAGTAATGAGAATTAACAAATAAAGATTCAATGACGATTTAACCCCAAAACCCTCTAAAAGTAGGGGGGTGTCTTTTTAAAAGTGATCAACTCTATTAAAGAAAGGTGCCGAATTTAACAAAGCGTTTATGCCAATATGCTGAATCCATTGAAGCTACCTTTACATGTTTACTTCCAGTAGCTGCATGTACAAACTTTCGATTACCTATATACACACCAACATGATTTGCATTTCTTCCGGTCTTAAAAAACAACATATCTCCTGGTTGTAATTGTTCGTAACTAACTGTGCGACTTTGATCTCTTTGTTGAGCTGCAGTTCTAGGTATGTTGATTCCGAGAGCATTTTTGTAGACATAACTCATTAAGCCACTGCAATCAAAACCTTGTTGTGGGTTATTACCTCCCCATTTATAGGGTGCACCGATAGTGCTGTGGGCCATTCTTGAAATCAATTGGCGTGCGTGTTGCTGGTCTAATACAGCATTTGAGCGGGTCTGTTGAGATGTGTGTGTAGATTTTGGAGTAATTCTTGGATGAAAACGCGCTTGAGGCCTTCTTTGATATGATACTTGTTGCGTTCGTTGTAGGTTAGCGCTTTGTTTGCGTAATTGTTGTTGCTTTTGATACTGCCGATATATTTTTTCAGCATGTTGTTGTTGAGCAGCATGTTGATATGCATTTGAACGATATGATTGCGAACAGCCACTTAAAAACAGTATGGAGCTTACAATAAGGATTAAGTAGCTTATTTTTATCATATTTTAAGCCTTTATTATTAGTTTGGTTTTTATTTTTAAAATTATTACACCATCCTAACGCTATTTATATGACTGTATGCTTAATCAAAAAGGTTTGAGGTCAAAAATTAGAGCGAAGTTTTCTAGTAACGATTAATTAAGAAGATTATTCCGCAGTGTTTATCTAAATATTGTAGAATCTATGTGCAACAGCAGAACTAAGTGATATCACAATAGTCAAATAGATAGTGCACGTAGTTACTAGACATTGATTTAAATAATATTTGGGGCATTTCTTGTCAGATAATAAAGACAAACCACTTAATGCAGATGAATTATCTGAGATATCAGATATTATCACTGATGGTGAGCCTTGACCTGTGCCAGAGGATGTAGAGGATTTTACTGAAGATACTGCCACTAGTGATGATTCAAGATTATCGGATGATGCAATCCTTGCAACAATGGATGTTGATGATGTTGAGTTAACCTCTGCAGAGCATGAGGTAAAAAATAATTCCAAGAAATTTGGAATTTTTGGTGTTTTAGGGTTTTTATTCAGCGGTTTATGGCGCCTCACTCGAATCGCTATGTTAGTTTGTATTATCTTAGGCTCTTTATTTTTCGCAGCTTATGTACTTCAACAAGATGATCTAGTCAGAAGTCAATTTGAAGGCAAACGTTGGGCTTTACCTGCACGTGTATTTGCTCGTCCTTTAGAGCTTTACGAGGGGCAAAGTTTAAGTGCTGAAAGTCTGCAAAAAGAACTACAATTACTCGGTTATAGTTATGTAACGCATCTTGTAGGTACCGGTCAATTTACGAAAAAGAAAAACTCATTTTCTATCCAAACTCGTGGTTTCAAATTCGCAGAAGATCAAGAAATATCCCGACGTATTCAAATTGATATTAAAAAAAATAAAATAGCGAAACTTACCAATACTGAAAGTAATGAACCACTTACCTTAATGAGATTAGAGCCAGTTTTAATTGGTAATTTTTATCCGCAACATAATGAAGATCGTGTTTTAGTCCGTTTGGATGATATAAATCCTTTACTTGCGAAGGGTTTGGTCGCGGTGGAAGATAAAAAATATTACGATCACTTTGGGGTCAACCCAAAGTCAATCATTCGTGCAGTATTAGCAAATGCCGAGGCTGGGAAGAAAGTACAAGGCGCGAGTACATTAACGCAACAGTTAGTGAAGAATTTCTTTTTAAGCAGCGAAAAAAGTTACAAACGTAAAGCCCAAGAAGCCATTATGGCAATGCTACTTGAAGTACATTACGATAAAGAAGAAATTTTAGAAGCCTATCTGAATGAAATTTATCTAGGGCAAAATGGAAAGCGTGCGGTACACGGTTTTGGTCTAGCTTCACAATTTTATTTTAATAAACCTATCAACGAATTAAATACCGAACAAGTTGCTTTATTGATAGGTTTGGCGAAAGGCCCTTCCTATTATAATCCTAGAGTACGCCCGAAAGCCGCCATGGAGAGACGTAACTTAGTTTTAGATGTTATGGCTCGAGAGGGTGTGTTGGGGTCTGAATCAGTAGTTGATCTTAAAGCTAAGCCTTTGGGTGTATCTACTTTCGCACCACCAAGCGTAAGCCCTTTTCCTTCTTTCTTAGAACTTGTGAGAAAGCAACTACAACGTGATTATAAAGAAAAAGATCTGAATTCATCAGGCCTACTCATATTCACGTCGATGGATCCTGTGTTACAGATCAATGCCGAAACTACGCTCAAAGAAAGAGTAGATAAACTAGAAAAAACCAGCCGAATGGACAAAGACCAACTCAATGGCGCAATGGTCGTTAGTAGTGTTCAGGGTGGTGAAGTATTGGCAGTTGTGGGTGGACGTGATGCTCGATTTGCAGGTTATAACCGCGCTTTGAGTGCATCTCGTCAAATAGGTTCTTTAATTAAACCTGCTGTTTATTTGGCTGCCTTAGAATCTGGTGACTATACCTTAGCAAGTCCCATTGATGCGGGCCCAGTAACGGTACGTTTATCTAAAACTAAAACATGGAAACCAAAGAATTACAGTGGGAAAGACTTGGGTATGGTTTCATTTGAAGAGGGTTTGGTTAATTCATTGAACACCCCAACAGTACGAATAGGTATTACCTTAGGCCTTGATCAAGTGATCAAAACCATTCAAAATTTAGGCTTAGAAAGAAACATCGATCCAAACCCTTCTCTATTGCTTGGCGCTCTTCAACTAACACCTATTGAAGTTCAACAGATGTATCAGACATTTGCTGCTGGCGGAACACATACACCACTAAAAGCCATACGTAGCGTGATGAATTCTTACGGTGAAACGCTTAATAGCTATCCTTTGCTGGTTAAGCAAGTTGCACGTGAAGAGTCGATGTACTTAGTTAACTATGCAATGAATAAAGTCACCAAAGAGGGCACCGCAAGCTTTTTAAAGGCATCTTTACCCGCGTGGAAAAATTCGGCTGGCAAAACAGGTACCACAAATAAAAATGTAGATAGCTGGTTTGCAGGGTTTACTGGTGAGCACGTTGTGTCTGTTTGGGTAGGTCGAGATGACAATAAACCGAGCGGTTTTACAGGCGCGAGTGGTGCGTTGCGTGTTTGGTCTGATTTTGTAAAAACCATAGATACAAAACCGTATAAACCCAAGAAGCCAAAAGCGATTAAATTTATGACGGTTGAGAAAAGTAGCGGTCTATTATTTAACCCTGATTGTGGCAAGAAAAGTATTGTGCCGTTCATTGTAGGGTCGGAACCGAATGAAATTAGTGAATGTGCTCCTGAAATATATTACGCACCTATCGACAACAATGGTTCTCCTTCTTGGAGTGATCAATCATTTACTAGCAATGATACAGAACTTCGTAGACCAAAGAATATCGCTATACCATCTGATCCAACAGATAGAATGAATGTGACAGGTAGCGGTGTTAAACAGAACCAAAATTCAATCAATTGGTCTAATAATCAACAGCAAAATACTGCCCCCATCTGGGAAGATATTTCAAGATAGCTTACATAAAAAAATAGCAAAGTATTTTTCTTTGATCTGATAATATATTCTCATTAAACGACTACATAGCATTGTGCTGTATTCCAACTCTAAGACTGAAACTAGTGAATATAAATATTCGGAAAAAATTATCATCTCTATTTTTATTGTTCTTGTTAGTGATGCTAACAGGTTGTTCGGTGATTGATTCTTATAGAGAACCGAGCCGTCCTGCAGCGACAAGTCTACCTAAAATCCCTGAGATAAAGCGTCAACAAGCAGTCAAGCCTCGATATGTGCCACCTAAAAAGGCTGTTGTCAGGTCACCAGTGAAACCAAAAGCTCAGGTCAGTTCATCTTCTTATCAAATAAAAAATAAGCCGATTGTTGTAAAACCTGTAAAACCAAGATTAACAGAACAACAAAAAGCTGATGCGCAAAAGCGTATTCAAGATCAGGCCAAGCAAAAGGCAACGGTTGAAATTGATCCATATGCAACGATCCCTGATAATTCTAGCAATGCAGCTAAAATTGCTCCCAAAAACACTAAACCATCATCGCTGAACGCTTCACCTGCGGTTAAAACGTTAATGACCAGTGCGCGTGCAGATATTGCTATTGGAAGAAGCCGATCAGCGATCAGTAAATTAGAACGTGGTTTGCGCATCGAACCTGAAAATGCCCAACTCTGGCATATGTTAGCCAAAGCACATTATTCAAATTCAGCTTATTTACATTCAATTAGTATCGCAAAAAAATCTAATGCAAATACGAATGATGATGAATTGATCAAACAAAACTGGCAGTTAATTAAGAGAGCAGGTGAGCGTTCGGGTAATGCTACTGCAATCAAAGAAGCGCTAGATTATATGAAGCTCAACCCATAATTCATATGGATGACGAACAAGATTGGAAAGACCTCTTAGGTGAGGATGGTCCTTTAGCAAAAGCAATCCCTGGGTTTCAAGTTCGTTTGCAGCAGCAAGATATGACTGAAGCTGTGGGTAATGCCATTCAAAACCATTCTGCGGCTGTTATTGAGGCTGGCACAGGTGTTGGTAAAACTTTTGCTTATCTTGTCCCTGCATTGGCTTCTGGTGGTCGGGTTATTGTATCTACAGGTACTAAAACGCTCCAAGACCAGCTGTACGCAAAAGATTTACCCGTCGTAAAAAATTCACTTAAAACAGATTCGAATATTGCTTTATTAAAAGGGCGAGCAAACTATCTTTGCACTTATCGTTTAAATAGAGCGCAAACAGATGGACGTTTTGATGATCGACGCACACTGACGCATTTACAACGTATCGCTGATTGGGAAATGATCACTATTCGTGGTGATATTTCTGAGTTGGGTAGTGTCCCTAAAGAAGCAGAAGTATGGCAGCACGTTACTTCTACGGCAGATAATTGTCTTGGATCTGATTGTGAAGACTATGAAGGTTGTTTTGTTGTAAAAGCACGCCGCGAAGCTCAGGAAGCTGATGTGGTTGTGGTCAATCATCATTTATTTTTTGCTGATTTAGCACTTAAAGAAGAAGGTTTTGGCGAGCTTTTGCCCAGTGCCAATGCGGTTATTTTAGATGAGGCGCATCAACTACCAGAAATAGCCTCTAACTTCTTTAGTGAAACAATCAGTAGTCGACAGTTACTCGATTTAAGTAAAGATACTATGGCAGAGGTATTAATAGGTGCTTCTGATATGGGCGTTTTAAAAGACAGTCTGCGTGAATTAGATAAATGCGTAATGGATTTACGTTTGGCGATGGATAAGCCTGGATTACGTGAACCTTGGTATAAAATTAAGTCTAAACCAGCGATAGAAAGAGGTATAGAGGATCTTGAAAGAATTCTAAATACAATCGGTGAAGCCCTAAAAATTGCCGCTGATAGAAGTAAAGGCTTAGAGTCTTGTTACGATCGTTTTTTACTCCAAATTGATAAGCTCAATAATTTAAACAATCCGCAAGCCGAGACCGTGCAATGGTATGAAACGTATACGCGTTCGTTTAGTTTGGTTTCTACACCTTTGGATATTGCAGGCACATTTAAAAAGCATCTAGAAGGTTGGCCTTGTGCGTGGGTACTAACTTCAGCGACGATTGCAGTAGGCAGCTCATTCGATCATTTCACGCAACGCATCGGTATGGAATCTCCCAAAGAACTACTGTTAGATAGCCCTTTCGATTATTGGCATCATGCTTTGTTGTATGCTCCGCCAGATATGCCAGAACCGCAGAATATCGATTTTATTCCAGCTTTAGTTGAGTCCTCGGTGCCCGTGATAAAGGCCAGCAAAGGTAGAACCTTTATGCTGTTTACGAGTTATCGCGCCTTAAATGAGGCCGCGGAATTACTTAAGGATGAAATTGATTATCCGATATTAGTGCAAGGCGATTCATCTCAAGCAGAGATGATTGAAAACTTCCGCACACTTGGCAATGCGGTTTTATTAGGAACCAACAGTTTCTGGGAAGGTGTTGATGTTCGTGGCGAAGCCTTGAGTTGTGTCATTATAGATAAACTACCCTTTGCATCGCCGGGTGATCCAGTTTTAGAGGCACGCATAAAATCTATTCGTGAAAATGGAGGAAATCCATTTTTTGAATATCAATTACCGCAAGCAGTGATTGCGTTAAAGCAAGGGGTAGGGCGTTTAATTCGAGATGATAAGGATACAGGCGTGCTGATGATCTGTGATCCAAGATTACGCACCAAGTCTTACGGATCTACTTTTTTAGAAAGCCTTCCAAGAGTGCCTAAAACCAGTAAAATTGAAGTTGTAGAACGTTTTTTTGAGCACATCAAAACGCTCAATAAAAACAATGAGGAAGATAAAACGCCTCAAATTGATAAAAGTGTAAAAATAAAAGCAGCTGAAATACAGGACAATGACGAATGACATGCATTATAGCCATTGAAACAGCAACAGAAGCTTGCTCTGCCGCGTTGTTGGTGCAACAAGATGATGAAACCAAGATTTATAAACGTTTTCAATTAGCGCCAAGAGAACACACCAAATTGATCTTGCCCATGTTAGATGAAGTCTTAGCAGAAGCAGATTTAAAAAAATCTGATATCGATGCAATCACTTTTGGACGAGGGCCTGGGGCATTTACGGGTTTACGCATCGCGACAGGTATTGCGCAAGGTTTGGCCTTGTCAGTGGAAAAACCTACCATTCCAGTCTCTAGTTTACATGCGATGGCTTTAACAGCACTTAATGAGATATCTGATGATGATGGTTTTCAATCTGTTTTAGTTGCTATAGATGCACGTATGGACGAAGTATATTGGGCAGAATATTCGATAATTGACAGAAAGCTTGAAGTGCTTGGAGATGAGCAGTTATCGGCTCCACAGATAATGTTTGATAAAGCACAGTCATTATCCAACAAGCAAAAAACTGCTTTGATTGGTTCTGGTTGGGATGTCTATTTTCCAACGTATAAAGATCAATATTCTGGTATAGATAATATGCGTCTCATTCCCCAAAAATTTCCTGATGCAGAGGAAATTGCGAAATTAGCACTTGTTGAGTTTGCTAAAGGTGAATTCCAATCTATCGAAGAAGCACAGCCTGTTTATCTGCGTAACAATGTTGCAGAAAAATCAAAGAAACAGATTTAAAAGTGCATAAAAGTAGGGGGGTGTATTCGACAAGCTCAACAGAACTGTCTTTTTATAGTTCTTTTGGCGCATAATACCCTGTTTATTAACCTAGTAAGTAATGTTGTAAATCCATGAGTGAGCAAAAAAAACCAAGCTTGAGTAATATATTAATAGAGATGGCAATCTGTATCTTTATCCCATCCATGATTCTAAAAAAACTCAGTGATGACGCGAGTTTGGGAACAACAGGTGCATTGGTACTTGCTTTGAGTCTACCCTTAGCGTGGGGTATTTATGAATTTATAAAAAACAAGAAGTTTGCCTTTATTCCTGCGTTAGGATTTATCAGCATCTTGCTGACAGGCAGTATTGGTTTATTAAAACTTGATTCTGGTTATATCGCGATTAAAGAAGCGGCGATTCCATTCATTATTGGTCTTGCAACATTATTATCGACAAAAACACGCTTTCCATTAGTGAAAACATTCTTATATAACGATATGGTGATTGAAGTCGATAAAGTCGATACAGTGCTAGAAGAAAAACAAGCCAAAGGCGCGTTTGAAAAAATCATGAGTAATGCCACAAAGATGCTAGCAGGATCATTCTTTTTATCAGCAACCTTAAACTATGCCTTAGCGAAGTACTTTATCACCAGTCCATCAGGTACGCCTGAATTTAACAGTCAGTTAGGTTCCATGAATCTCTGGAGTTACCCAGTCATCGTGTTGCCATCTATGGTGGTGATGATGTTTGCTATGTATTACATCTTTAAGAACATCACTCGCATTACAGGATTAAGTTTAGAAGAGATAATGCGAACTTAAAACAAGCGAAAAGTAGGGGGGTGTACTTTTTAACTTAATTACTACGCTTCGACTATGCGGTACAGATATTTCCTTGCAGAAATCTCTGCATACTTTTTCGACTACACCTCTGCTAAAGGCAAGCTAAAGCTGTTGTCTCACGCAAGTCGGCTGGCTCATGGTGATTATAAAAAACAACACCCTCCACTTTTATGTGGTTTTACTCAATGCATCAGAATGATAGTGACAAATCACGATGATGAGATAAACATGCCGCCATCTCTTTCGCTTGTGGATCAGTAAAACGTTGTTGTAATCGTAGACCTATGGTTTTTGATATTGCTTTGTCATAGGTTTGGAAATCACTTTGTAGTTTTTGATTTGCCTCAGTTCTCCATGTAATTTCTTTGGTATATAGTTTTAAAGCATCTTTTGCATAATTAATGGCTTTGTTTTTAGCTTCATTGAACGCAATATCATCCTTAACTTTCTTAAAGCTTCGGCGCGCTTTAGTCACTTTAGACTTTATTTTTTGAGCACCCTTTATACCCGAAAACAAACTTTCAACACCTTTTAAATCAGTCACTAGTTGGTCTTTATCATTACCATCTGTAATCATTTTTTCTAAGCCTTTTAGAGGTTCTTCAAGTTTAGATAAAGCTGGAGCGCTATCGATAATTGCTCTAATTACATCAAAGCTTTCATACGAAGAGTCAACGCTATTTAAATATGCGCGACGTGCTTTGTTAAGTTTATCTTCGAGTGCTTTGTACTTGCCGTTTTCTTCTTCCCATAATGCTGGAATTGAGGCCGTTAATCCTTCTTTCCGCTCAATTATTTTATCCAATTTCTTTTTTAAACCACTGAAAGATGGCGACTGTTCAGATTCAAGATTATCAATTTTCTCTTGAAGTTCTTCTTCTTGTTTTTTCAGTCTTGTTAGTCCAAGTTTTATATCACTAAATCGTCTTTGCAGCGGTTTATAGTTAACACTGAAAGCATCAATGTCAGCTTTCGCATCGATAATTGCCTGTGTTTGGCCGAGACCTGTTAATGCATTTTCTGTGCTTTCTATAAATTTACTTTGCATTTTTTTAGGTAGAGAGCTGATATCTAACGAAGCTGCTTTTTCGATGCTGGCTTTAATTGAGTCGGTATCATTTGCATACTGATCTAACACATAATCTTCTAAACAATGTTGTAGTTTAGGATTTAAAGGAGGTGGCGCAGTATCAGATAATAAATGCGTTCTATTTGGCACATAATTCACCAAGCTTGGGTATAGACCCACAATCAATAAACCTAGTAGTTGTAATCCGATAAAGACTACAGCACCTTTGTATATATCTGTTGTTTTTACAATTTTGTCGGCAACTCCACGTAAATAGAATAAGGCAAAACCAAACGGGGGTGTTAAAAACGAGGTCTGAATATTCAAACCAACCATCACACCAAACCAAACTGCGGTTACATTTGCTTCTGGGTTTGCTAACAAAATAGGCGCAACAATAGGTACTACAACCACTGCAATTTCAATAAAGTCGAGGAAGAAGCCTAATAAGAAAATCACTAACATAACCACTAAGAACTGCGTCCAAAAACCACCAGGTAGTGATGTTAGGAAGTGTTTAACCAGTTCTTCACCTCCAAAGCCGCGGAAGGCTGAGGTGAGCATTGCCGCACCGATCAAAATGACGAAAACCATTGATGTCATTTTCGCTGTATCAATCATTACGTGCTTTAAAGTGTCATCTATTTTAAATGCTCGTATTGCACTCCATGCAATAGCAAAAACCAGAATTCCTACAGCACCAAAAGCTAATTGGATGCCAAACCATTGCTCTTCACTTTGAATACTTTTGATATTTAAATCATATTTACTTTTTAAGAAAGCAATTGCGAATAGTGCGAATAAAGCTAAGAAGGCAGGGATATACATCGTTGTTTTGCTTCCCTTATGCAGGCGATAACCTGCCATAATCATTGCCCCGATCGCGCCAATTGCACCGGCTTGATTTACCGTTGCTACACCCGTAATAATCGAGCCTAGAACAACAAAAATTAAGGTTAGAGGAGGGACTAATGCGAGTAGTACATTGATGATGAAATGACGATCATACTCACCATCATAAGGAACAGGAGGTGCAACTTCCGGTTTCCACCATGCATAAAAGAAGATATACGCCATGTATAAACCAACGAGGATAATGCCAGGTATTAAAGCCCCCATAAACATATCACCAGCACTGGCTGATACCACATCAAACTGTGATGGCATCGAAAACTCGCCGGTAGCTTCTTTATAAAGCTCCTTACGCATTGAGTTTGCTTGATCGGCCGCGTTTGATAACTGATCTGCAAGTATAATCAATACAATCGAGGGTGGAATAATTTGACCTAAGGTACCAGAGGCACAAATTGTTCCAGCTGCCAGTGACTTGGAATAATTATTACGCAACATCGCGGGCAATGAAATCAATCCCATTGCAATAACAGTAGCACCAACGATACCTGTGGTAGCAGCTAACAACGCGCCTACAAATACTACCGAGATACCTAAACCACCAGGAAGAGGACCGAATAACTGAGCCATTGCAACCAGTAGATCTTCTGCAATTTTAGAGCGTTGTAACATAATGCCCATAAAGATAAACAACGGGATTGCGATTAAGGTATCGCGTTCAACAACCCAATATAAACTTCGGAAGTTGGTAACACCTGCACTGAGCCATTGTGATGGCCCACCTTCTGCAAAGTAAGCACTTGGATCATCGGCAAATAAATAACCCGTTAAGGCAGCAAGCCCGATAGAAATAATGGCTGAACCAGGTAGGGCAAAGGCAACGGGGTAACCAGACGTCAACGCCCATATCATGATGAAGAAGAGTAATGCTAAAAAGAAGAGTTCCATTAGTGTTCTCCTCCCATTGGTAATTCAGCATCTTTCTCGTCAAATAGATACGCACAACTTTTTAGGAAGTAGCTGACAAAAATAATGGCCATAGATACTGCAAACACAATCAAAAATGCTGCCATTAAGTATTTGATATACATGCCGTAACCACTCGCAGAGGTTTCAAAACTCAAAACAGGCGCAATTAAACTGCTTTGTCTGGTTCCCATGCCATAATGTAAAATAGTCCAACAAACAGGCAACCCTAATAGCAAAGAACCTAAAGCATTTACCCAAGCTTTCTTTTTGTTAGAGACTTGAGAATAGAGTACATCTACACGTACATGACCATTTTCAATTAAAGTGTAAGCACTCGCAAAAAGGAAGAAAGCGGCATACCAAAAACGCACTAAATCTCCCATCCATGCTTGTTCATAAGAGAAAATAAAGCGTGTGATTACGATGGTAAATTCAGCCAGCACTACAAGAAACGCTAACCAAATAAAACCTAGTGAACGAGTGAATGCAGCAATCACAAAACCTAAGGCTATTAATGGATAGTGAACGTAAATACTACGCTGTGTTGATTGGCCTAACATTTGCGCGGTTTCCTCACCCACAAAATCCACCAAAACTTCTTCAACGCGCATTAAGGAGATAATTGCATCGGCCATACCCACTAGAAATACAGCCCAAAATGCTGCACGGATAATGTAATAGGACATAGCCTGATATTTAGATGCATCCTCACTTAAAGTGGCATTGGGGTTGCGTTTAACCGATAAAAACATCAATACAAAGGCTGCAAGATAAAGCATGATCAAGGCAATTCCTTGAAATAACCTATTCCCCTCTAAGTTGCTTTCTGAAGAAAAAAGACTTTTGAACGTCTCTGTTAAATCAGGCCAATCGTGCCAAAAAATAAAATAACGGCTGACTAAATAGAGTAGAACAGTACCCACGAGAATACGTGCAAACACACGCGTAGAACTTTGCGATATCATAAAGATTTACTTTTTAAATACTTAAGAGGTTTAGGTTAATTAACTACGACTCT
>CALJIH010000259.1 GCA_937974135.1 uncultured Cocleimonas sp.
TAGCTTTCATAGCCTTCTGCCTTAGCAACATTCCTTATTTCCTCTTCAGGTTCTGATGTCGCCGCTAGTTGAGATTTCTGATCAGCCATCAAGTCTGAAATTTCATCTTTCTTTAATGGGCCTTTTAGGTAACTCATTACCCATCGTGTTCCAAATACACGGATGTCGTCCAAGTGCGCACTCTTCAAGAAAAAAGTGCGTTTTTTCATGTTCGATAATAAAGTACGGATTTCATCTTTGTCGTAACTAGAACCAACTTTTCCACCTAGACCATCAATTACACGATCCACGTCTTGAGTGGTTTGTAATCTTCCAATAAACCAAGTGCCCATATTGGATAAACCTTTGTAATCAAGATCCACAGGATTCTGCGTACTCAAGATCACGCCAACGCCATACGCACGAGCTTGCTTAAGTAACAATAACATTGGTTCTTTACTTGGTGGGTTCTTAGTTGGAGGAAAAAATCCATATATTTCATCCATATACAACAGGGTTTTAAGTGCAGATGTACCACTTTGGCGACGCATCCAAGCTACGAACTTGTTCAGTAGCAACGTCACAAAGAACATACGTTCTTCATCACTTAAATGTGAAATTGAGAAAATAGCGACTTTAGCTTTTCCATTTTCATCATAAAGTAGCTTCTGAATATCTAAGGTTTCACCTTCTAACCATGCGCTGAAAGTCGGAGATGCAATGATAGAATTGAATTTGGTCGCAAACTTAAAACGTTCTGCTTGAGGATAGAATGCTTCTAAAGGTAAAACGCCAATCTTTTTGAAAGGAGGGCTAATTATTCTTCCGATTAAATCTTCAAGACTTAAATCATCACCATTTAACCAAGATTTTGTGATTAATTGAGCCAGTAATATATATTCTTTTGATTCTACAGGATCAGCCTCAATGCCAATTAATGAAAGTAAACTGCTCACAGTAGAATTTATATAAGACGAAAATGAGTCACTATCATCTAGAATTTCTTCAGGTGGAGTTTCAAGAGAACTTAAAACGTTCACACTCACGCCAGCACTGCTACCTGGGGTGTAAATAGTTTTTTTCATCGCGGCGAATTTAGCTACGCGAGTTCGGTCTTGATGATGACCTGCTATTCCGTTTTCCCACATTTCAGCTGTTTTTACCGCATATTCTGCAACATCTTTTTCTTTGTTTTTTGCTTCGTCAGCTATCCAAGGTTCGAACGATTTAGGATTAAATTCGGGGTCTGCTAAACAAAGGTTACCCATGTCACCTTTTGGATCAATGATGATGGAAGGGATATTATCTATAACGGCCTCTTCGATAATTCCCACGCCTAGGCCAGTTTTACCACTTCCTGTCATACCGATAATCGTGGCATGCGTGGTGAAATTTTTGTTTTTAAGTAGAGTTAGTGCCTCTGTAGCTTCTTGGGAGTCCTTATCAACATCTTTACCCAAATAAAATAAGCCTAGTTTCTCGTAAGTCTCTACCATTATTGTTTTCCTTGAAGCAAAATTAATGACGCTAATATAGCATGTGTTCGCGTGTTTTTCAGACACAAAAAAACCTGCATGAAGCAGGTCTTTTTGAAGTATAGAAGTGTTTAATACAATTCTATTTTAATGCCTTACTTTACTAAGCCAAGTGCACGGAAGGTGTCTTTTGATAAAACACCTACTGGCAGTCCACGCGAGCTTTGGAAAGCCTTAAGAGCAGCAGCTGTGTTTGGACCCATTTTGCCGTCTAAAGCACCAGGATTATATCCTTTTGACTTTAGTGCGGCTTGAATACCATAAACAATATTCTTTTGAATCTCTGCTTTGTTCTTCGCAGGTTTATTTGCTTCAGCTGGTTTTGGTGCTGCCTTTGGTAATTCAGCCCCTTTAGGAGCCATTTTTATTGGCTCAGACTTTGGCATCATCTTATCTTCAGACTTGGACATCATCTTATCTTCAGACTTTGACATCATCTTGTCTTCTGCTTTCTTAGGCATCATCATCTTTTTAGCAGCTTTCTTTCTTACAACTTTCTTCTTACCTACTTTTTTAGACTTCATAGGCGCATTCATAACTGCTAAATATTCAGCATATGAGATGCCAGAATTTCCTGCTACAGGTCGTTTATATTGATTTCTGTGAGCAGCACGTTTTACTGGTCTGTGCATTGCCGCAGGCTTTCGATATTTTGCTTTATACTTGTGATGCTTAGGTGCATTTGTTGCACATAATACTGGGCGCCAAACGTATCTCGCACCAGCGACTTTTACACGATAATTCTTAGTCGCATAACGAGCAGGGCGATTAACTGTTTTGTATAGTGCACCAGATATACGTTGTTTTTGTTTTACTGTTTTATAAACAGCAGGAATGAATTTCCTAACGTTTTGCGCCGCTCTTACTTGAACGCGCTTAGTGACGTTTTTGTATTGTGCAGGTACTGTTACTCGACACATGATTTCACCAGTCATGTTATCGATACGTGTAATTGCGCCGTGACCTTTTTTCCATGTGTGATATGCAGGTCTAACCAAAACTTTAGTCGTTTGATTGCGGTAAACAGCAGGAACTGTACGATTTATATATTGCGCTTTACGTACAAGTACTTTCTTCGAAACCCAACGATACTGAGGTGCTCTGACTAAAACTCTTTTTGCAGAAGCCTTTTGAATCAATACGCGCTTAGATTTAGTAATGTACTTAGGTGCTACTTTCACTTTAGCAAAGCATTGACCTGGCTTAGCTGGTGGCAAACCTGTTCCGCGTCGAATAGATCGTGACACCTTTGGTTTAGAAGCAACACGTTTAACAATCGGCTTATTGTAAACACGTCTTGGGGCTGGTTTTATTACAGCTTTTGGTGCTGGTTTGTAAACTGGTGCAGGAACAGGCGATACTACAGGAGCTGCACTCTCAACTTGTTGTTGTGATCCGCTTACTTGTGAACCGCCTTCAATTTGGCTTTGAGATCCACCAGCAATTTGAGATCCACCAGCAATTTGCGATCCGCCCGAGCCATTTACGACTTGTGAGCCGCCAATAACTTGTTGCTGACTACAGCCTGATAATACCGCAGCTAGAATGACACTAGAAACGGAGAGTTTAGTCATGTTCATGAAAATAATCCTTTATAATCGTTTATGTAATTGAATCCTTCAACAAACTCGAACTTAGTATGATCTTTACCCAGTATGATTATGTTTGTATAGCAACTTCAGCGATTCGAAACTGACCCACAGTATAAATAGATTCTATGTATATTCTCTTATTGTTACAGAACAAACGGTAGTCTTTTTCAGTTGAACACTCATTTTTTAGTGCAGTAACAGTATCAAATCACTTATTTTATTTCTAATTAATACATAACACATGCATAAGCGATTGCATGGCGGTATGATTAAACAATGAAACTCAATGCTGACCAAATAGTGTCTTTTCTTCAACAGCAAAGTAAGCAAACGAATACCCCTAAAGCTTTTTTGCTGACTGGTGATGAACCATACCAAATAATGGAAGCAGCAGATGCGATAAGAGCCTATGCTCAACAATTAGAGTATAGCGAACGAGATGTTTTGCATGCAGATAACTCCTTTAATTGGAATGAGTTAGCAGGGGTTTCAAATAGTATGTCTTTGTTTAGCGAGAAGAAGTTCATTGATTTACGTATTGAAATGAAATCCCCAGGAAAAGTCGGAAGCCAAGCCATACGTGATTACATGGAAAATATACCTGAAGATAAGATCTTGCTGATCCAAACCCCGAAACTCGTTGGTGGCGCTAGAAATGCGGCTTGGGTAAAAGCAATCGAAAAACAAGGTGTAGTTGTACAAGTTTGGGATTTGTCCACGCCCCAAACCATGGCATGGATTAACAAAAAACTCCGAGCATTTGGTATGCGTGCAACACCGGATGCTGTGCGTTTACTTACTGAAAGAGTCGAAGGAAATCTACTTGCCGCTTTTCAAGAAATAAACAAACTGAAACTGCTTTATCAAACGGCAGAATCACAAGCTGAAGCTCAAATTGGTGAAGAGGAAGTTTTAGCCGCGGTTAGTGATAGCTCCCGTTTTTCAATTTTCGATTTATCCAATGCAGTGATGGCTGGTGATTTGCCACGCATCCAACATATTCATCATAACCTCAAGCAAGAGGGTGTTCCCATACAGTTAGTTTTGTGGACATTGAGTGATTTAAGCCGACAGCTTTATAATGCGAGTTTTAATTTACAAAATGGTATGACAGCTTCGCAAATTGTGGGCAAACTACCAAAGCCAAGACAGCGTCCGTTTCAAATAGCGTTACAACGCATGCAGCATGCAGATTGGAAAATGATTCTTGCTAAAAATAGCGATATTGATCGTTTATCTAAAGGACAATCGGAGATTGCAAATAAAGGAATGGGCAGAGTTTGGTCAGAATTGTTAGAATTGGCATTAATCTTGGCTGGAACTGAGATATTAGAGCAACGGGCCGTTTAGATGATAATTTGATTAATTCAGCTTTAAAAAAGACACCCCACCACTTTTACGGGATTTTAAAGAAAATATAGTAGTTATAAATGACACAGAATAAAGACAACAATATTGCGACTTACATGACTGTTTTGGGCGTGAATGCGCGCAAAGCTTCAGCGGTATTAGCCGCAGTAGAATCGCAGCTTAAGAACGATGCATTGCATACCATTGCTGACGAGTTAATCAGACAGTGTGAATTATTAAAAGCAGAAAATGCCAAAGATTTAGACGCAGGTAAAAAGAAAGGTCTGGATGCGGCAATGCTGGATCGTTTAGCTATGACTGATGAGAGCATTGAAAAAATGGCTCAAGGTCTACGACAAATCGCTGATTTACCAGATCCTGTAGGAGAAATTACCGATTTAAAATATATGCCAACGGGTATCCAAGTTGGTCAAATGCGCGTGCCATTGGGAGTCATTGGTATTATTTACGAATCTCGCCCTAATGTAACAGCAGATGCAGCAGCCTTATGTTTAAAGTCCGGTAACGCGACTATTTTGCGTGGTGGTTCTGAAGCGATTCATTCTAACAAAGCGGTTGCGAATTGTATCCAAGCAGGGTTAGCTAGTGTTGGCTTACCCGCTGAATGTGTGCAGGTTGTCGAGACGACAGATCGTGAAGCTGTCGGTGAACTACTCCGACTTAAAGACCATGTTGATGTGATTATTCCACGCGGTGGAAAGAGCTTGATAGAGCGAGTTTCAAACGACTCATTAATACCTGTAATCAAACATTTAGACGGTATTTGTCATGTGTTTATTGATGATGATGCTGACACCGACAAAGCCATAAGCGTTACCTTCAATTCAAAAAGTCAGCGCTATGGCACTTGCAACACCTTAGAGACCTTACTTGTTGCTAAATCACGCGCAACGGAAATATTACCTCAATTAAAAACAGTATTTGATAAAGAGGGAGTTGAGTTACGTGGTTGTGATCAAACACAGGCTATTATTGATTGTAATGCAGCTGCTGAAGAAGACTGGAATACCGAGTATCTTGCACCTGTTTTATCAATCAAAATTGTCGATGGTTTAGATCAAGCAATTTCACATATCAACCAATATAGCTCACAACATACCGATAGCATTATTACCCAAGATGTTACTAAAACACGACGCTTCATGCGTGAAGTCGATTCGGCTTCGGTGATGGTGAATGCATCGACGCGCTTTGCTGATGGTTTTGAATATGGATTAGGCGCAGAAATTGGTATTAGTACGGATAAGTTGCACGCTCGTGGTCCAGTTGGCCTAATTGGATTAACATCACTCAAATATGTTGTGTTTGGTGATGGTCATCTTCGTTCTTGATGTGATTACGCGGCTGAGAATTCTTAAATGATTGCTATTCTAGGTGGTACATTCGACCCGATCCATTTTGGTCACTTACGTCCAGCGCTTGAAATATTTGAAAAACTCTCATTAAGTGAACTTCGTTTTATACCTAGCGCAAAACCACCCCATCGATGGCAACCTGAAGCGAGTGCAAAAGATCGATTAAAAATGGTACAGAAAGCTATCAAAGCGATGCCATATTTTACTTTGGATGACCGTGAATACCTTAGATTACAACAAGATAATGTTTCGTCGTTTACTATCGATACTGTTCGATCAATCCGTGAAGAAATCGGAGAGCATGAGCCACTTTGTATGATCGTAGGGATGGATGCTTTTCAATCATTTACCAGTTGGCGTGATTGGCAAGATATACTAAACACAGTGCATTTAATTGTAGCTTCAAGACCAGGTTATGATGATAAAGAAAAATCGCAAGATTGGGTGCAACAAAGAATAGAAACTGACTTAAAAGCACTGCATGAGAAACCTTCAGGAAATGTGTATTTTTGCGCTGTAACGCAATTAGATATTTCCGCGACTATGATTAGAAATCAAGTCAATCAAGGCAAAAGTTGTCGTTATTTAACCCCTAAAAATGTGGATAAATATATTAAAAAGAAAAATTTATACGCAAGTTGGTCATAATACTCAAAACCTCTTTCAGTCATGCTTGACTGGAATCAAAACTATTAAGAAAACAGAATATACATATGGAAATTACTGAATTAAGCGACTTAGTCCAAAACAGCCTCGACGATATGAAAGCAGTTGATGTCGTCAAACTTGATGTTGTGGGTAAGTCATCCATGACAGATATTTTATTTGTCGCTACGGGAAACTCAACACGACATGTTAAATCAATCGCTGAAAATGTTGTCGTGAATGCCAAAGCCGCTAACGCAGATGTTATTGGCACCGAGGGAAAAGGCAGTGCAGAATGGGTTTTGGTTGATTTAAACTCTATTATTGTGCACGTTATGTTAGAAACCACGCGTGAATTTTATGCTATTGAAAAGCTTTGGGCCGCGGATGATGCGACGGATCAATCAGTAGAAGAAGCAATCTCAGATAAACAATAACACGGCGAATTAAGGTGTTTTCTGATACTAAAGCATTACAAACCAGTGATCTATATAAACTGTTAATTGGATCTGTACTGCCGCGTCCAATCGCATGGGTGGGCAGTAAGAATAACCAAGGTATTGCAAACCTTGCACCTTATTCGTTTTTTACAGTTGCGAGCATCAATCCACCTGTAATTGCAATTTCAGTAGCTAACAAAGATGATGGGTCAAATAAGGACAGTTTAAACAACATCATTGATTCTCAATGCTTTTCGGTTTCAATGGTTAGCCATAAAAACGCAAAAGCGATGTCTGTAACAGCTGATTTGTTTGATGCTGATGTCAATGAGTTTGAAATGGCTGGTTTAACTGAAATTGCTTGTAGCAAGATCAATTCAGTCCGCTGTGCCGAAGCCAAAGTGTCTTTTGAATGTGTTCTTAACGAAGTTAAGTCATATGGTGAACATGCTGGCGCAGGAAATTTAGTGTTAGCCGATGTTGTCGCAATTCATGTTGATGATGAAATTATCGATGATTTCAAAATTGATACCAACAAGTTTGATGCAATTGGTCGACTGGCTGGTGCAAACTATACAACCACAAGAGATAGTTTTTTGATTGAATAGTAAAAGTGCCAATAATTGGGGGGTGTCTTTTTATGAATATATATCTAATTGCAGTAGGTACTAAAATGCCTGACTGGGTCACCCAAGGTTATCAAGAATACGCGCAACGTTTACCTGCAAAATGTGCCTTGGTTTTAAAAGAAATTCCTGCTGAAAAGCGATTAAAAAACAGTAATATAAAAGCGATAACTGATAAAGAATGTGAGAAAATAAAAACAGCCATTCCAAGTAATTGTCGCATCGTAGCCTTAGATGTAAAAGGCCATTCCTGGAGTACCGAAAAGCTCGCGTCTCGCATGCAAGATTGGATGATGGGTGGCCAAGATGTGGCGATGATTATTGGTGGACCTGATGGCCTTAGTAATGAGCTATTAAAGATGGCTCAAGAAAAATGGTCATTATCGGCATTAACTTTTCCGCACCCATTGGTTCGCGTGATTTTGGCAGAACAGATTTATCGCGCCTTTACGGTGACTGAAAATCATCCTTATCATCGTGCCGGTTAATGAATACTTATCCTGAAATAGTTTTAGCTTCAGCCTCACCACGCAGGGCTGAATTACTCGATCAATTAGGTGTTAAATATACCATTCAAGTGGTTGATATTGACGAGAGTAGTAAAGAAACTGAATCTGCTGAAGATTTAGTAAAAAGATTAGCGATTGAAAAATCACAAGCAATTTCAACTAAGGATGCGCAGCATAAGCCAGTGCTTGGAGCGGACACGCTTGGTGTATTAAATGGAGAACTCCTAGTAAAGCCCAGAGATTTTGCGCATGCACAATACATGCTTAAAAACATGTCAGGAAATTGGCATGAAATTTTCTCTGCCGTTGCACTAAGCTATAAGAATAAAACCTTGCTTCGTTTAAATAAAAACAGAGTGCTATTTCGTCAGTTATCACTAGCTGAGATTGAAGATTATTGGCACACTGGAGAACCACAAGACAAAGCAGGAGCCTATGCCGTACAAGGTCTTGCAGCTGCGTTTATCGAACGTATTGAAGGCTCATATTCAGGCATAATGGGCTTACCACTATTTGAAACAGCAGATCTACTGGAGACCTTTACACGAAAATATGACGGATAAAAATAGCTTTAATTTTTCCTAGTCATATTCTCATGCAAAGATCTCTAAATACAAAAATAATCTGCTGTCTGTACTAATCACTGAAATGGGTGATTAGACAAAAGAATTAAAAAATTTTAGGAAGCATCATGAGTGCAGAAATACTAATGAATGTAACGCCTCAGGAGTCTCGAGTCGCGCTACTAGAAAATGGCATCTTGCAAGAACTGATGATTGAACGAAGTTCTAGTCAGGGTATTGTTGGGAATATTTACAAAGGCAAGGTACTTCGGGTATTACCTGGAATGGAAGCCGCGTTTATCGATATCGGTCAAGAAAAAGCCGCTTTTTTGCATGCTTCTGATTTGCGTTTTCCAAAGGCTGAAATCTTCAACGGAGATACCCCTGAAGAAGAAGTTCAGCTTCCTCCAATCACACATTTATTGCACGAGGGTAAATATGTTCTGGTGCAAGTGATCAAAGACCCACTGGGTACTAAAGGCGCGCGTTTAACCATGCATGTGACAATACCTTCACGTTATGTAGTCTTGATGCCAGATACAGAAACCATTGGTATTTCAAGTAAGATTGAAGACGATGAAGAGCGCAGTCGACTTAAAAAGGTTATCGAAGCTGGAAGAAGCAAAGGCCAAGAGGATGCTGATTTGATAGAAGCTTCTGCAACAAAAAATTCAGTAAACAAGTTTGGCTACATCGCAAGAACAGCTGCCGAAGGTGTTGAAGAAGAAGCCATTCAAGCGGATATTTCATTTTTAAGTAAATTATGGAAAAAAGTTAACGACGCTTCCGATTTGCAAACCAATACCCATAAAATCTATTCTGATTTACCGTTGGTGCAGCGCGTATTACGCGACATTGTTGCTGAAGATGTGGATACAATTCTTGTTGATTCCAGCACCACCTGCAAAAGCTTGGTTAATTTCTCCAAAACGTTTATTCCCGAAATGGCTGAAAAGATTGAGTTATACGAAGGAAGTCGTCCATTATTTGATATTCATTCGGTTGAAGATGAAATTCAAAAATCGCTTAAACGCAAAGTGTCTTTGAAATCGGGTGGCTATTTGATTATCGATCAAACCGAAGCAATGACCACGATTGATGTCAATACAGGCGGTTTTGTTGGCCATCGAAATCTTGAAGAGACAATTTTCAAGACCAATTTAGAAGCGGCTCAAACCCTTGCTAAACAAATAAGATTACGTAACTTAGGTGGAATAATCATTCTTGATTTCATCGATATGCAACAAGAACAGCATAAAGAACAAGTAACCGCTGCCTTAGAAAAAGCCTTAGAAAGTGATCCAGCAAAAACCTCTGTAACGACTTTATCATCGCTCGGTTTAGTCGAGATGACGCGCAAACGTACTCGTGAATCCTTAGAACATATCCTTTGCGAATCTTGTGCAACCTGTGATGGTCGTGGTTATATCAAAACGGCGACAACGGTGTGTTATGAAATCTTTCGCGAAATCCTACGTGAAGCACGGCAGTTTGATGCGCGCGAATTATTGGTTCTAGCTTCTTTAGATGTTACCGATTTATTACTCGATGAAGAATCAGATAGCTTGGCTGAACTTCAGGAATTCATCGGTGTACCAATTCGTTTTCAGGCAGAATCATTGTATACGCAAGAGCAGTTTGATGTGGTGTTGTTGTAGTTAAAACTGGCCAAAAGTAGGGGGGTGTCTTTTTAATTTTATTATCTAGCGTTTTGATAATAAATATTAATAATTAGTCATTCCTTGTCTCATTTTTACTCCTAAACTATAAGAATATAGTTTTTTAACTCATTCATTGTTCCCAATACATAAATAAAACAATAACGATTCGTCAAAATCCTTTGGTATCAATGATTATTCTCAATTGTTAAAAGGAGAAGATGCATGACATTGAAAGCCAGAGCGGGTTCAGCAATAGTTGCTGGAACTTTTGATACTAAAGCAGCAGAGCTCAATTATATCGCAGGTAAGTTAAGCTCAGCAGGTGTTGCGGTGCGCACAGTTGATTTATCCACTAGACTTCCCGATTCAAACGAAGATGTGACTCCCAAAGAAGTGGCAGCATTCCATCCAGATGGAGTAAATGCGATTGATACGGGCGATCGTGGTTCAGCTGTTGCTGCTATGTCAGTGGCTTTTGAAAATTGGGTTCAAGCCAATTTAGATACTATCGCAGGTATGATATCAGCAGGCGGAACAGGGGGAACGGCATTATCTGCCCCCGCTATGCGAAGTTTACCCGTGGGTGTTCCAAAAGTGTTGATTTCGACTGTGGCATCGGGCGATGTTGGACCTTATGTTGGCCCATCAGATATGACGATGATGTATTCAGTGACGGATGTGCAAGGTTTGAACCCAATCTCGATGCAAGTATTGGGCAATGGCGCGGCGGCACTTGCAGGAATGATCTCCTTCCCACCAAAATCATCGGATGAAGCAGAGCATAAAACAGGTTTGGGTCTAACCATGTTTGGTGTGACTACCACCGCTGTTCAAGCGATTGTGTCAAAACTTGAAAACGACTACGAACCTTATGTATTCCATGCGACGGGTGTCGGTGGGCGTTCCATGGAAAAATTAGTAGATAGCGGTTATATCACTTCTGTGGTTGATATCACTACAACCGAAGTTTGTGATTTATTAATGGGTGGTGTCTTTCAAGCCACTGAAGATCGCTTTGGTGCTGTAATTAGAACGAAAGTACCTTATGTAGGCTCAGTAGGT
>CALJIH010000260.1 GCA_937974135.1 uncultured Cocleimonas sp.
TTATATAGCCCAAAAAGGCAGTACGATTCGATTAGCTTGGAGGAAATCAAATCCCGAGAGTTATGGAATTTTCTTTAACTGTAAAAGTAAATTGGTGGAAACCTACAAAGAAATTTACCCAAAAAGTTTTCATTATCAAGACAACCGCGCGATGATATTCAACAGTAGTCAGAAAATACCAAAAATTGAATTAAATCATTGCCTACTATTAGCTCTGACATATCACAAAGTTAAGCATTTAGATTTATTAGGCGCGTAAATTACCGATCGCCTATTAACAGTATATAAATTAAGCCAAAAACCTTATAATCTCAGAATAAATTACTTGAGATAAGAGCTTACATTCTGTTAGAATCCCCGCTCTTCGATTTTTCGAACACAATATTACTAACATTATTCAGCTTATACGAAATTTCTGAATAATAAACAAGACTTTAGAGAGGATCTTCCAATGAAGGCCGATACACATCCAGATTACAACCAAGTCGTTTTTCAAGACCTTGCGAGTGACTTTAAAATACTAACACGCTCTACGCTTTCATCTGGTGAGACTATCAAATGGGAAGATGGCAACGAGTACCCACTTATCAAGATTGATATTTCAAGTGCTTCACACCCTTTCTACACAGGTAAACAGAACACTAATACAACTGCTGGCGCGATTGACAAGTTTAACAACCGTTACGGTAGAAAATAGAATAATATTTAGCTTGCTAAAACTTCTACTAAAGAAAGCACTCTTTTTGGGTGCTTTTTTTGTGTTTGTCTTTCCCGTTTTTAATGTATCACAGGCGCAGCAATCTTGTCATTTACCTATAAATTCAAAATCAGAAAAAGCGCTGGTTAAGTGGGTTTATGACGGTGATACTTTACTTGTCACAGACCTTAATGGTAGCAACGAACGAAAAATCCGCATCCTCGGCATCGATACCCCAGAAGTTAAACATCACCAGCAAAAAGCACAGTTATTTGGAGCAAAAGCTCGAGAAGAACTGCGGGCTTTATTAAAACAGCAGAATTATCAAATTATCTTAGAATTTGATAAGGATAAACGTGATCGATATGATCGCGAACTCGCTTATACTTACCTGAGTAACGGTGAAAGTATCTCAGAGTGGTTATTGATGCGCGGTTACGCAAAGACTTTAATAATACCTCCAAATGTTAAATATGCTGATTGTTTTAAAAGAGCGGAAAAATATGCTCAGCAAAAGAATTTAAGACTATGGAAATTAAAAAGAAACCAAGTAAAAGCAGTTTCTGACTTAAGCTCTAAAGCAAAAGGATATATTCGTTTAAAAGGGAATGTCTCGCGGGTAAAAAAGCGTAAGAAATCTTTTATTTTTGAATTGAAGAGTAAATTTAAGAAGCCGATTCAAGTAAGAATCAAAAAGAAAAATTTAGACTATTTTAAAGAGTTTGATACTGATAAATTAGTGTCCAAAGAAGTGATTGTTTCGGGAATCCTTAAAAAGAAGAAAGGAAAACGAACTATTCACCTCAATCATCCGTCTCAATTAGAGATAAGTTCTGCTCAAGAGGAGCAGACCCAAAAAGTAGTCCCAACTATTAAATGGAGTTTAGAAAAATGAGTCTTTCACATTCATTCATCAAGCATTCCTTCAAAACATTATGCGTAGGAATTTTTGCGACCATTCTTATCATTACTGGTTGTTCGACAAACCCTGTTACTGGAAAAAAAGATTTCTCTTTGATTAATACAGATCAAGAATTAGCGATGGGTGCACAAGGGCATCGCAGTATTATGAAGAAAAAAAGACGGGTAAATAATCCGCGTTTACAAGCTTATGTAAATAATATCGGTCAGCAACTAGCCCAAAAAAGCCACCGCAAAGGAATTAAATATACCTTTACTGTGTTAGATGATCCGTCAGTAAATGCTTTTGCCCTTCCAGGAGGATACATCTACGTAACCACAGGAATATTGGCTTACTTAAACTCAGAAGCAGAACTGGCAGGTGTTTTAGGTCATGAAATCGGACACGTAACAGCAAAGCATGGTGTAAAACAACAAAGTGCTGGTCTTGCTAGCTCAGTTCTATTAAGCGTTTTAGCTAAACAAACCGGCGCATCAGGTAAAGAGTTTAGTAATCTCAATAGAGCTCTATTGAGTGGTTACGGACGTGAACACGAGTTACAAGCAGATAAATTAGGCGCTGAATATTTAGCACGAGTAGGCTATGCACCTAAACATATGATCGATGTTGTTGGCGTTTTAAAGTCTCAAGAAGAGTTTGATAAATTCCAAGCGCGTAAAGAAGGCCGTGCACCACGTGCATACCATGGTGTGTTTGCTTCTCATCCAAGAAATGATACGCGATTACAAAAGATCATTGCCGCAGCAGGCAAATACAAAACCGGGGCAACTAAAGATGCGGGTCACGATAGATACCTTAGTATGATCGCTGGCTTAAAGTTTCGAATTGATAAAAGAAACACAGGCAAGATCGTTGTAGGGCGAGTTAATTCAGGAAACATCACTTATGCCAGCCTCGCCAGAAATAGCAGAGTCAATGAACAACGTTTGCGTTTATTGAATGGCATGTTTCCTAAAGGACAGCCTGTACCAGGACGTTTAATAAAAATCATTCAGTAATCATGCTGAATGATCCAAAAAGATTTTAAATAGCAAAGAAAGAGGGACGAAGTCACCATGTCAAACGATTCAAAAAAACAAGAATTTGTGCAAGCAGCACTTGATTATCATCAATTTCCAAAACCAGGAAAAATAGCACTTGAGATATCAAAACCTACAGCAACACAAAAGGATTTAGCACTCGCTTATTCTCCAGGCGTTGCGGAGCCAGTTAAAGAGATTGAAAAGAATCCAGAAGATGCCTACAAATACACATCAAAAGGAAATCTTGTAGGGGTCATTACTGATGGTACAGCGGTATTAGGTTTAGGTAACGTCGGCTCTCTTGCAGGTAAGCCAGTCATGGAAGGCAAAGGGGTATTATTCAAGCGCTTTGCAGATATTGACGTGTTTGATATCGAAGTAAATGCAGATTCACCTGAAGAATTCATCAAAGTCGTTGAAAGTATTGCGCCTACTTTTGGTGGTATCAATCTTGAAGATATCGCCGCACCACATTGTTTTGAAATAGAGAGGGTACTTGAAGAGAAACTAGATATACCTGTGTTTCATGATGATCAGCATGGTACCGCAATTATTATTGCAGCGGGTCTAATCAATGCATTAGAGCTTGCAGGCAAAAAACTAGAAACAGCAAAAATCGTTTGTTTAGGTGCTGGGGCTGCAGGCATTGCATCAATGGAAGTTTTGGCATCATTAGGTGCACAGAAGGATAATTTATTTATGCTTGATCGTGGTGGTGTAATTCATTCCGGTCGTGATGATTTAAATAAATATAAACAAGAGTGGGCAATAGAAACCGATCAACGCACGCTAAGAGATGCCTGCACAGGTGCGGATGTATTTATCGGTTTATCTGGTCCAAACTTATTAGATATCGATTCTCTCGATGCAATGGCACCCAATCCAATCGTATTTGCATTATCCAACCCAGATCCAGAGATTGATCCAGCAATCGCAAAAACCGCGCGACCAGATGTGATTATTGGTACAGGTCGAAGTGATTATCCAAACCAAGTCAATAATGTTTTAGGTTTTCCATTCATTTTCCGTGGAGCGCTAGATGTTCGAGCGACACACATCAATACAGAAATGAAAATGGCGGCTGTAAATGCTTTAGCAGATTTAGCCAAAGAGCCTGTGCCTGAAGAAGTATTAAAAGCCTATGGCAAAACGTCAATGGAATTTGGTCCTGATTATATTATTCCAACACCATTAGACCCACGTCTGCAAGAAAGATTACCAGCGGCAATCTCGCAAGCAGCGATTGATTCTGGAGTGGCGAGAATCAATAAAAGCTAATCAACGCGTCAAATACTTGGCAAAATGCAAAAAAGTAGGGGGGTGTCT
>CALJIH010000261.1 GCA_937974135.1 uncultured Cocleimonas sp.
ATAATAATAAACTAATAATTATTGGTGCATCGGGTGTTGTTTTAGAATTATTCACATTAACAAGAATGGATAGAGTATTTACTTTAGCCGAAGATTTAAATGATGCCAAAGTAAAAATAATGGGATGATCAAGACCATATAGTTAAACAGGATTACTAACGTTGAGACCGATGATTAATATCAAAGAACATGAAATTAAAAGCGATCTAGCTGACGTAAAACTAATGGCTGCGAATTTCCAACGTTTTTGCAAACTAAATCAAATCGACGAAGTTTTAACTAATCGTTTAGAACTAGCATTAGTAGAAGCGCTAAATAATATAATTATCCACGCTTTAAGTAATTCTAAAAAGCACAAAATCAATGCGAAGTTTGAATTAATAGACGCTGATTTATCTATAACACTAACCGATTACGGTAAAGAGTTTACATCTAAAGATAATAACTTTACTGAAAGTCATAATACCGAAGAGTTATCTGAAGGTAACTGGGGATTAAGCATTATTGATTCCATTTCAGATGAAGTTATTCGTAATAGAAAGAATAATCAAAACATCCTAATAATTAAGAAAATGATAAATACTAAATAAACTTAATTTACTTAAATAAAAAGAATACAAATATGAGTTTTTATTTTGAAAAATATGAAAGTAGACAGCCAGAACCTCCTTTAGAACACAATGATGCGAGAGAATTGCTTTGGCAATTTTTAGCAGTGATGGCTCTGACTGTTGGCGGTTGGTACATTATTTGGCGATGGACTTCATCCCTAAATTTTGATGCTTTATGGTATGCAATACCTTTAGTGGTTGCTGAAACTGGTGCATATATAGGACTTATTCTATTTACGTTCAACTTATGGAAAGTCAAAGACACTGCTAAACAAAGCCCTCCATCATTTTTAAGTGAAGTCGTGAACTATGAAGTAGATAATGATCGACCTATAAATGTAGATATATATTTTCCTACTTATGATGAAGACCCTGAGCTGGTTAGATTAAGCATTAAAGATGCAAAAAAAGTTCGCAATCCAATGAATATAAATATCAACATTCATGTATTAGATGATGGTAGTAGAGAATCAATGCAACTTGTAGCTGAAGAAGAATCAGTTAACTACATTAAACGAGAAGGAAATATTGGTTTTAAAGCGGGTAATTTAAGAAATGCAATGGAACAAACAGGTGGGGATTTTATCGTCATTTGTGACGCGGACACTCGTCCATTTCCTAGTATTCTAGAAAACACACTAGGTTATTTTAAAGACTCAGATGTGGCCTGGGTACAGACACCTCAGTGGTTTTTTGATATACCAGAAGGAAAAACATTAGATGATGTACTAGAAAAATATTTATCTAAGCCTGGTAAATACTTCGC
This sequence comes from uncultured Cocleimonas sp., assembly GCA_937974135.1. Taxonomy (GTDB): domain Bacteria; phylum Pseudomonadota; class Gammaproteobacteria; order Thiotrichales; family Thiotrichaceae; genus Cocleimonas. The sequence continues at coordinate 1,378 of CALJIH010000261.1, forward strand.
TCATTTTGTACAAAAAGTTGTAGGTCCTATAAAGATCGGGCATGACCCTTTTGTTAATGACCCAAAAATGTTTTACGACGTGATACAACGACGACGAAATTGGTGTAATGCCTCGTTTTGTTGTGGTGCCGGTTCTATTCATAGACGTGAAGCTGTTATGGAAACAGCACTTAAAGCGTATGCAGAACAATTGGACAGTGATGTTGAAAACATTAAGAAAAAATTAAATAAAATTACAGGTGAAAAGAATATAGATAAAAATCTAGTTGAATTAATAAACCGTGAAGCACTTATGGATAACGAATTCACACCTTATAGATTTCATGTTTCAGAAGATATTTATACCTCTGTTATTTTGCATTCTGATCCAGATCGTAATTGGAAGTCAGTGATGCACCCGCAAGTTGAATCTAAAATGTTATCCCCACAAGATTTGTTAACTTGGACAATACAACGTTTCAAATACGCTGGAGGAACACTAGATATTGCAAAAAATGATAATCCCGTTTTCAGAAAAGGTATGTCTTTGCCACAACGCTTAATGTATGCAACTACGGTATGGTCTTATTTAGGTGGTATTTGGAACGCTATTTTCTTGACAGCTCCTTTGATCTATCTTTTTTTCGCTATCTCTCCCGTAGAGAGTTATTCAATGGATTTCTTTAAACATATTATTCCTTTCCTTATATTGACGGAATTAGCATTTATGGTTGGAGGTTGGGGGCTAGCTGGATATCCCTCAAAAGCGTCATATTTAGCATTTTTTCCCACCAATTTGAGAGCACTTTGGACAGTCATTAAGGGTGAAAAAATTAGTTTCCCAGTCACCCCAAAAGATCGGCAAGAAGGTACTTTCTTACACTTAGCGATACCTCAAACCGTAATAATTGTATTAACTGCTATTGGAATAGTTTATGCATGGTCTCAATATTCTTTAGAACATCCTTCGTTTGATATCAATGGTGTTTTACTAAACACTTTTTGGGGACTAAATAATATGCTGGCCTTAAGTACTATTATTTTCGCCGCTTTATGGAAACCAGAAGCAGAAGAAGGACTGACAGTATAGTAGACAAGTCGATACTGAATTTTGGAAAAATTATGAATACTAATAAAAACAATTCGCCAAGTTTTAAACACAATCTAATTAGAGCTAGATCACATATTATTTTTATATTGGCTTTAATTACAGCTTTTTCACTGGTTATTTTTTTAGATAAAACGACCTTTGAAAATCGTGTAGTGTCTAAATCACCCGTAAAAAAGATTATGAATTTGGAAATTCCTGATAAAAGAAAGCTCTCAACCAAAGAAATGGAGTGGGCAAAAATAGCCTGGCGATATTTTCAAAATAATACTATTGAAGAGACAGGCTTGGCCAACTCTGCAAACCTCTATCCTTCAACCACACTTTGGGATAGCTCATCATATTTGATGGCAGTGATATCAGTAAAAAAGATTGGAATAATTGACGATAGTGAATTTACCCAAAGAGTCTCAAAATTTCTTGAAAGTATGCTGGCACTTCCTTTGTACGACAGTCAACTTCCTAACAAAGTTTATAATACAAGAACCTTAGAAATGGTTGATTATAATAATAAAATTACTGAAAAGGGCTTGGGTTGGTCTGCAATAGATATAGGAAGACTCATGGTTCCTCTTAATATATTAGTATGGAACTATCCTCAGTTTACCCCGCAAGTAAAAGCACTTACCAGTAAATGGGACTTAAACGCTGTGATAAAAAATGGCGAAATGTTTGGTGCATTAAATGAAAACGATAATACGGTTTATTTGCAAGAAGGTCGTTTAGGTTATGAAGAATATGCAGCTAAGTCTTTTCAATTAATAGGCTTAGATGTTAGCAATGCTATTGATTACACATCATGGTTAAAATTTGTGGAAATTGATGGTATTAATATTCCAACCGATTCAAGAACACCTGAGAAGTTTACAGCCCACAATTACGTGGTTAGTGAGCCGTATATTTTAGATGGCATAGAATATGGATGGGATCAGCTTTCGAGAGAATTCTCAGGCAGAGTTTATAGCGTACAAGAGGCGCATTATAAAAAAACGGGAATACTCACAGCAGTCAGTGAGGATAATATCGATCAAGCTCCTCACTTTGTCTACAACACCGTATTTACAGACGGTAAAGAATGGAATGCGATTACAGAAGACGGAACTGATGCATCAGAATTTAAAACCCTTAGTACCAAAGCAGCTTTTGGTTGGCACATGTTGTACGAAACAGACTATACAAAAAAATTAATTGATGCTGTCAGCGATTTGAATGATCCAGATAAAGGTTGGTATTCGGGTTTGTATGAAAAAACAGGTAAACCAAATAAAGTACTTACAGCAAATACTAATGGAATTATTCTAGAGACTTTAGCCTACAAACAAACAGGAGTACTTCTAAAACCATAATTGAAAGTGCCTAAAAGTGGGGGGGTGTCTTTTTAGTAATACACCTGACTTAACTCTATCAATAATAAGAAAAATTAAAACATGAAGCTAACAAACACAACAATATGGAAGCAATTAGAAGAACATGCTCTAGCAATGAGCAGTTTTCATTTACGTGATGAGTTTGATAAAGACGACAAACGTTTTGAAAAATATTCCATTAATTTAAATAATTTACTTTTTGATTATTCAAAACAGCGAATTAATGAAGATACTATTTCATTATTATTACAACTAGCTGAATATTCAAATCTAGAAAAATGGCAAGACAAACTCTTCAAAGGAGACAAGATAAACCATACAGAAAATCGTGCGGTATTGCATACAGCTTTACGTAGCTTTTCTGAAGCGACAATAATTGTAGATAAGCAAAATGTTAAAGGTAATGTTGAAGTCGTTTTAAAGAAAATGGAAACGTTTATTGAACGGATTCATTCTGGAGAATGGAAAGGCTATACAGGCAAACCAATTGATACCATTGTCAACATTGGTATCGGTGGATCAGACCTAGGTCCTAAAATGCTATACAAAGCCCTCAAGCCCTATCATGATCCCAAAATACACGTTCATTTCATTTCAAATCTTGATGGTGCGGATCTTGCGGATTGCATTGCTCACATTAACCCTGAAACAACGTTATTTACTATTGCTTCAAAGACATTCACTACATTAGAAACTTTACAAAATGCTCATACCGCAAGAGCTTGGTTTTTACGACATAGTGGTGATGAAAGTACCATAGCTAAACATTTTGTGGCAATTTCTACCAATAAAGAAAGTGTTTCAAAGTTTGGAATTGATACTGAAAATATGTTTGAGTTTTGGGATTGGGTAGGGGGCCGATTTTCACTTTGGTCAGCTATTGGTTTACCACTTGCCTTAGGTATAGGCATGGAACATTTCAACAGTCTTAGAGAAGGAGCTTTTTCTGCTGATATTCATTTTAAAGCAACACCTTTTGAAGAAAATATTCCAGTTCTAATGGCTCTAATAGGTATATGGAATAGGAATTTTCTCAATGCAGAAACGCTCGCAGTATTACCTTATGATCATGCTTTATCAAAACTTCCTGATTTTTTACAACAATTAGAAATGGAAAGTAATGGTAAGTCTGTAGATCGAGATGGAAATTTCATCCACTATGAAACAAACCCAGTTTTATGGGGTGCTACTGGAAATAACGGTCAACATGCATTCTTTCAATTATTGCACCAAAGTAATACCTTAGTTCCTATAGATTTTATAGGAGTTGTTAATAGTTCATATTCTTTAAAAGGACATCAACAACGACTATTTTCAAACATGACAGCTCAAGCAGAAGCATTAATGCGTGGAAAAAATGAAGATGAAGCATTAAAAGAATTAAAAACCGAAGAAAAACATCTTGCATCTTATAAGGTATTTAAAGGTAATGTGCCTTCGAGCACCCTCCTTTTTAAACATATTACGCCACATAGCTTAGGGATGCTGATTGCTTTCTATGAACACAAAGTTTTTGTTCAGGGAGTTATCTGGAATTTAAACTCTTATGATCAATGGGGAGTAGAATTAGGAAAAAAATTGGCTAATGACGTGCTTAATGATCTGGTCAATAACGATAAAAGTAATAAACATGATTCTTCAACCGAAGGACTAATGTCGTACTTTAAATCAAACTTTATGGATGATATCGCATTGTAATTATTAACAATCATAAAATGATTAATTTTAAAAAATAAGGGGCTCTATATGAAAGGAATAATATTCACAGAATTCTTAGAAATGGTGGAAGAGAAGTTTTCACCTGAAATGGCTGATAAAATAATTGAAGCATCAAACAATCTATCAACAGATGGCGCATATACTGCTGTCGGAACTTATCATCATTCTGAATTAATTGAGCTGGTGAGTCATTTAAGTGAAGAAGTAGATATTGATGTACCTTTGCTTGTAGAAGCATTTGGTAATTTTTTATTTGATCGATTCGTCGTTCTTTATCCAAACTTTTTTACTGAAAATCAAACGACTTTTGGTTTCTTAGATTTAATAGAAAATCACGTACATGTTGAAGTTAAAAAATTATATCCTGATGCAGAATTACCGACATTCGATACCACTCTTTTTAATGACAATCATTTAGAAATGATCTATCAATCTAAGCGTCCATTTGCACCGGTTGCGTATGGTTTAATGCAAGGTTGCATTGCTCATTACAAAGAAGATATCACCATTGATAGAGAAGACTTAGGAAATGGTGAAAACAAACACGTAAAATTCACTTTAATCAAACATTCATAAGTATCAATTATTAAGAATGACTAGTAACGAGCAAATAAAGCTATTAGAGCGCCGCTTAAAAAGAGAGAAGAATGCGCGGAAGCAAGCGGAAAACTTGCTCGAAACGAAAAGTTTAGAATTGTATAAAGCAAACAATAATCTGCAAGCGCTTGCAGATTCTCAAGAAGACAAAATCAAGATTCGTACGAAAGAGTTAAAGATTGCTAGAGATAAAGCACTCAGTGCTAGTGAAGCAAAAAGTAACTTTCTAGCTACTATGAGTCATGAAATCCGCACGCCTATGAATGGCGTAGTCGGCATGGCTCAATTATTACTCGACACTGAACTTAACGCAAAGCAACGTCGTCAACTTTCAGTTTTACTATCATCATCAGAATCGTTACTGCAAATTATCAATGATGTCTTAGACCTTTCTAAACTGGATTCAGGCAAGCTAAAAAGCTTTAATCAAGACTTTGATTTATATCAATTAATTGATGATATTCTTAATTCTTTAGCACTAACAAGCGCACAAAAAAAATTACAATTATTGAATATTGTTGATTCTGATATTCCACATCAACTCATTGGAGATCCAAGTCGTTTAAGGCAGATATTAATTAACTTATTGGGTAATGCGATTAAGTTTACCGATTCTGGCTACGTACTTCTTAAACTCATTACTTTAGGTAATAAATCAAAAAAAATTGAGTCAAATGAATTCAACAATAAAATTAACATCAGATTTGAAATTATTGATACAGGAAAAGGAATATCAAAAGAAAATCTAAACAAACTGTTCAAGCCCTTCAGCCAATTAATTGATCCAAAAAAAGGGACCGAATTGCAAGAAGGTACAGGACTTGGTTTATCTATTAGTAAAAAACTAACGACAATAATGGGAGGTAAAATTGGTGTAATTAGCAACGAAAAGAAAGGAACTACTTTTTGGGTGGAAATACCTTTTGAGGAAAACCAATCGAAAAATAGTAATCTGACAACAAACAATTCCGTCGCTTTTTATCAACCGCTCGAAAAGATTAGGCCTTTTATTTATGAACAATTAAGTACTGTTTTTACCACAACCAAATCTGTAAACAATTTACAGGAACTAATTCGCTATTCACAAAAAAAATGTAATCAAGAGCTTAAAAAAGCAAATAATTTTATTATGCTAGATTCTGAAAATCTTAGTAAAAAAGAATATGAAGAATTAATAGAGCATTTTGAATCAAAACAGATTAATACAAAACAGTGGATTATCATCCAAAGCATTACCGAAACAAACCTAAAGTTAAGTCAGTTTTGCGAAAAAAATAATATAAAAACGATTATAAAACCTCTTAGCCAAATGAAGTTATTTGAAGTACTTAAACCTATTACTTCAGAAAATAAAAATCAAGGTTTAGTAGGTACAGAAGAACGAAGATATCTTGGTACTAGAATATTGTTAGCAGAGGACAATAAAGTCAATCAAATGGTTACTAAAGCGCTTCTCAAAAAACAAGGCATTGAAGTAACGATTGCAAATGACGGTATAGAAGCACTAGAAATTTATGACAATTCTTTTGATTTGATTATGTTAGACATAAATATGCCTCGTATGGGTGGACTAGAAGCACTTAAAAAATTACGCATCTTAATGAAAAAACAAAATATAAGTATCCCAGTTATAGCTTTAACTGCGAACGCTTTAGAAGGGGCAAAAGAAGAATATTTATCACATGGAATGGATGGATATCTCACTAAACCAATAGAAATCAAAAAACTAGCGAATGAATTAGAAAAATGGCTGGTCAAAGCTGACTAATAAATGATTCGGCAATAGTAAATATTACTGGTGCATGTTTAAATATTCATCGCCATGAAAGCTAATAAATTATCCAACAAAACCAAACAAAGAACAGCATCCCCTCTGCCAATGAAAATGGGTGTCTCCGCGAGTCGGGTTTGGCTACCAAAAGTGGGCGATTATAAAAACGCAACTGAGAAATATGACACTTGGGCGACTATGCTGGATTTTTTGCTGGAACGCTTCCCGTTTATTAGTGAAGACATTTTACGTGAACGCATGCTACGCGGAGAAATTGTCACTGAATCTGGTGCTCAAATTTTGCCAGACAGTCCTTTTCAAGCAGAAATTTTTCTGTTTTATTATCGCGAAGTCCCCGACGAGATTAAGGTCCCCTTTAAAGAAGAAGTTTTATTCAAAGATAATAATATTATTGTTGTTGATAAGCCCCACTTTGTACCCGTATCACCTTCGGGTCGTTATGTAAAAGAAACATTATTATCACGCTTAAAGCATCATTACCAAAACGAAGATATCAGCCCTATCCATCGCTTAGACAGAGAAACGGCAGGTGTTATTCTGTTTAGTTGCAATCCTGAGATCCGAGGTGCTTACCAGCATTTATTTCAACAGCGCAAAGTTAAAAAGATGTATGAAGCGATTGCTCCACTAAGTAACAACGAATTTCCATTTACCTATAGAAGTAGAATCACAGCACACAACGAAATTTTCTTTCTCATGACCGAAGAAGAAGGAGAGGAAAATTCCGAGACCTTATTGGAAATAGCAGAAGTTAAAGGAGATCTGGCAAAATATCATTTGTCACCCGTGACAGGAAGACAGCATCAACTCAGAGTGCATATGTCAGCACTAGGTTGCCCTATTTTAAATGATCAGTTTTATCCAGAGTTAAAAGCGGCGAAAGGCGATGACTTTTCACAGCCTTTGCAGTTATTAGCTAAACGCATTGAATTTATTGATCCAATATCAAATGAAGTTCGAGTGTTTACTAGTAACCAGAATTTAAAACTACCCGAATAAAGCAAAAAAGACACCCCCCTACTTTTGGGCAGTGTTAAATATCTGATCTAACAAAATTCTAATACGTTTTAACTGCTACACCTGCATTTACAGTGTCTAATTCTTCACCTCGAAATTCGTGGCGTTGAAATTCTACACGTACATCGATATTTTCTGAAACATGATAATAACCACCAACACCATAGAAAAATTCGGTGTCATCAGAATCACTGCTAACGGTATTATTAGTGCTGTCAGCGTTAATCTGTTCAATACCTATACGTGCAAATAAACCTGCTTTTTCACTAACAGGTAAATAACCAAGTGCAGAGAGTTGAATGGCTGTCGCTTCAAATTCAGCGTCTACACCACCGACGCTTTCGGTATTTTCACCAAAATCTGCATAGCCTAGTTCTATAGAAATATTACTGTTTATATATTTACCAACTGCAACGCTATAGCCTCCCTGATCGGAATTGGAAGCAAATTCAGCATTTAGTCCATTCGCGGTTACGTACCAGGAATTTTCCGTGGCTTGGGCGTTGCTTGCACTAAACAGTAACAATAAAGGGAGTGATAACTTTAAGATTGATGTTTTCATTTAAAATCCATGTTAATTAAAACCAATAAATGAATATCTAAATTGATATTTATTTCAGTCTAGCAGACTGTTTTAATTAACTTTGGTCAAAAAACAAGCGTTTCCTAAAGCTATTTAGGTGATAACTCTTAAAAATTAGAAGATGCAAATAATGAGATTGATATAAAAATTGATACTCAATTTATTTCATAGCGTTATATAACATCAATAACAGCAATGAAGAAATAGCCCCTATAGGAATTGCGAAAACTACGACAAAAAAGTAAGCAGCACTTTCACCAAAAACAAAATAGACAATCACACTTAAGATTGCCCCTATAATTAGAGTACTCAACGCAAGGTTTAAAAATAAGGTTCTGTTTTCCTTTATCATCTAATGAGATAGTCATGCAAGAAAAATAACATTATAAAAGACACCCCCCTACTTTTAAGCAGTTTCTAGCGCCTGCGCCGTGATCGTCGCGGCTCATCTTTCTTAGCCAAAGCTCCATCCGCAACTTCTAATTTACCTTCTAATTGCGCAATTGCTCCTGGGCTTAATTCACCTAAACGCGATTCAATATCTGCTCGGGTTGGACTTGCACCTTTGTTGTGGTTATCAATGGCTTTGCGCATTGCAGCAACATGATTGGGTGAGGTGCCACAGCAGCCGCCAACGATCGTTGCGCCGGCGTCAATCGCCATGCCTGCGTAATCAGCCATGATCTCTTCGGTACCGCTGTAGACAATTTCCCCGTCGATGTATTCAGGTACTCCACAATTTGCTTTAGAGATAATAATCGGGGCGTCTGGGTTATCGCCCATAGATGTTTTGATATTGATAATCGCCGCCACTAACTCAGGTGCGCCCACACCACAATTAGAGCCAATTGCCATCAGCGGAGTTCCAGTATCTTTACCAATTGAATCACTGACTTTAACAATATCATTGGGCGACAAGCCCATCATGGTGCGTCCATTGGTATCAATACTATATGTTGTGACAATGGGTAAACCTAGACCTGTACAAGCTTCGACAGCAGCTCGGGCTTCATCAGGCGATGATAGGGTTTCAATCCAGAATACATCTACACCACCTTTTTTTAATGCTTCGGCTTGTTCTCTAAATGCTTCAACAGCTTGTTCATGTAACATGGTTCCTAATGGGATCAGCAACTCCCCTGTCGGCCCCATTGAGCCTGCACACACGATTTGTCTCCCTGATTTTTCAATTTCATCTTTAAGAATCTTAACTGCATTTACATTTAGTTCTTCTACACGATCACCTGCTTGGTGAAGGTTTAAACGAAAATGCGTGCCACCAAAGGTATTGGTGAGAATGATATCAGAGCCTGCTTCAACAAAATTACGGTAGTGCTGAGCAATTCTATCTTGGTGGTCGGTATTCCAAAGTTCTGGTGAATCGCCGGTTTCTAAGCCCATCCCAAAGAGGTTTGAACCCGTTGCGCCATCAGCCAATAAAACACCTTTTTCTTCGATTAAATCTTTCAGTAAAGTAGACATACATTTCTCAATTACAATTTATTTCAGAATTATGGCTTATCCATATTTTTTAACACATGAATATTTATAATAAATGGCGCGGAAATACTCATACCACTAATTTATCGTTATTTTTTCATTACAAAAGACACCCCCCACCTTTTTGCCATTTTTTCCCTTTCAGCTGTCGTGATTGAATAAGGTTAAGTCGTTAATTCTCTCGCATTTTATTATCCTAAGAAATACACTTAAACTATTGTAAACCTTAACTTAGAGAGCAGTTTTTATGTCTGATGATTATGATGACGAAGATATTATCTTAGGTGACTTACCTGACGATGAATTAGTTGAGCAAATGCAAGACGATTTATACGATGGTTTAAAAGAAGAAGTTATCGAAGGCACTGAGATTTTATTGGAACGCGGCTGGGCGGCTGACAAGGTTTTAACTGAAGCGTTAGTGGGCGGTATGACCATTGTTGGTATCGACTTCCGCGACGGAATCTTATTCGTTCCTGAAGTATTGTCATCGGCAAACGCGATGAAAGGCGGCATGGAAGTATTGCGCCCGCTACTCTCAGCTTCTGATGGTGCTCGCGCAGGCAAAATGGTTATCGGCACGGTGAAAGGTGATATTCACGATATCGGCAAAAATCTTGTAAAAATGATGATGGAAGGCGCAGGTTTTGAAGTCATTGATTTGGGCATCAATCAATCAGTTGAAGAATACTTTGCGGCACTGGAAGAACATAAGCCAGATATTTTAGGCATGTCTGCGCTACTTACAACCACGATGCCTTACATGAAAGTTGTGATCGACGAAATGGTTTCACAAGGTATTCGTGAAGACTACATCGTGCTAGTGGGTGGTGCACCACTAAATGAAGAATTTGGCGAGGCCGTAGGCGCAGATGCATATTGTCGTGATGCTGCTTCTGCAGTTGACATTGCGAAAGAGCAAGTAGCGCTTAAAAGAGCTAGCTAGCTCGTTTAGACATGAGCACCGATATTAAAAAAACGGTCAATATCATCGCCTGCGGTGCTCTAGCGAATGAACTAGTTGCGCTGAAAAGCCTCAATGACTGGCAGCATTTCAATGTGGATTGCGTGCCAGCTAAATATCATTCAACACCTGATCTGATTCCAGATGCTGTTCGTGAAAAAATCGCCAAGTTTAGCCGAGAAAATGATGGTGAAATACTCATCGCCTATGGTGATTGTGGCACCGGTGGTGAACTAGATCGCATTATTGAAGACAGCAACGCAAAGGGTATAAAAACGAGTCGTTTACCCGGTGCGCACTGTTATCAATTCTTTGCTGGACAACAAGAGTTCGAAGACCTACACGAAGCGGAAATTGGCACCTTCTATTTAACAGACTTTTTAACTCAACATTTTGAAACCTATGTTTGGAAAATGTTAGGCCTAGATCGCAAGCCAGAATTATTAGATATGTATTTTGCGAATTACAAAAAGCTTATCTATTTGGCGCAAACAGAAAACCCAGAACTCACCGAAAAAGCCAAAATTGGCGCCGAACGTTTAGGCTTGAGCTTCGAGCGTATTTTCACCGGATATGGTGAAATGCAAACTGAGCTCGAAAATAAAGAATTCCATGTCTCAATCGAGACATTATCTGCCCGCCACTAATGTAAAAATCACTCGCTGTAGTGTGATTTGTTTATACTTTTATTTTTTAATTTCATTCATGGAGAAATCAGCGTAATGCCAAAAGTTGTAACCATTTACTGGCGAGATATCCCTTCACAAGTAACTGTTCAAGAAGGGCGTAAGCGTGCAAAAAAATTACTCCCTGCGCGTTTCCAAGAAGCGATTGATCGTGCCGCAATGCGCGCTAAGAAAAGTGATGCAGATGCTTATCTTGAAGATTGGGAACGTAAAAACACCAGAGCGGAAGGTGATATTGATGAAATTCTTGCAGATATCACCAATAAAATCGAAACCGAATACGATGATGAACGATTAGACAAGATTTTAAGAAACAAAGGTATTGATCCTGACAAGCTTGAGGAAGCATGAATGTATGCGATAAGAAAATGGGCTGTTAGCAATGCAGGCTTTTTTAATAAGACCTATATCGTACTTGAAAAAGTACTCAGTGCTATGCACCCTGTTTGGAAGGCGATTGGATATGATCGAGTGGAAAAACCTGTTGCTTTTATAGAAAAAAATATCAAAGGTTTACTGTTTGACTGCAAAATGTGTGGCCAATGTATATTGCACGAAACAGGCATGTCATGCCCCATGAACTGTCCCAAAGAACTTCGCAACGGTCCTTGTGGTGGAGTAAGACCGAACGGACATTGCGAAGTTAAACCTGAAATGCGTTGTGTATGGGTAGAAGCATGGCGCGGCAGTAAAGTCATGAACCCGAATACTCCTGCAGCAGATTCTCGTGAATCAATCGCAAATATACAACATGCAGTTGACAATCGTCTTCGTGGTAAATCTTCTTGGTTAAAAGAAGTCCGTAAAATTCATGAAATAAAGGTGGTTGTCGAATGATGTTTGATGACGAACCAGCTATAGGTGAAAACCTCCCTATTCTACCCGGGCATAATTCTACTGGTCGTTTAGAGCGCGTATTACGCGCAGGGCATTTTGCAGTCACCGCAGAAATGGCACCGCCTGATTCAGCCGACCCTTCTGAAGTATTTGAACAAGCCGCTCTATTTGATGGTGTTGCAGATGCAATCAATGCAACCGATGGATCTGGTGCAAACTGTCATATGTCTAGCGTAGGTGTTTGTTCACTATTGACGCGTAAAGGCTACTCGATGGTGATGCAAATATCCTGTCGTGATAAAAATAGAATAGCGATTCAAGGCGATGTATTAGGCGCATCCGCAATGGGCGTGGCAAATATGCTGTGCTTGAGTGGTGATGGTGTGCAAGCGGGTGATCATCCTGAAGCAAAACCTGTGTTTGATTTAGGTGCGATGACTTTGCTCGATACCGTTAAAACTATGCGAGATGAAAGCCGTTTTGTTAGTGGACGTAAATTAACCATGGCACCCCCAGTGTTTATTGGAGCGGCGGCGAATCCTTTTGCTAAACCTACTGATTTTAGGGTATCTCGATTAGAACAAAAGATTAAGGCAGGCGCACAGTTCGTCCAAACCCAATACTGTTTCGACATGCCTATGTTCAAAGATTATATGGCTGAAGCAGGTGATAAAGGATTGCTTGATAAAGTTTTTGTACTCGCAGGTGTTGGACCCATGGCATCAGCCAGATCAGCGATTTGGATCCGTGACAATGTACCCGGTATTCACATTCCTGACTGGGTCATTAAACGCCTCGAAGGTGCTGAAAACCCGAAAGAAGAAGGCCAGAAAATCTGCGTTGAGATGATGCAACAATTAAAAGAAGTAGATGGTGTCGCAGGTGTGCATGTAATGGCCTTTAGACAAGAAAGTTTCGTTAAAGAAATGGTGCTTAAATCAGAAGTATTAGGAGATCGAGTTCCTTGGATGCCACCTCAAGAATAATCGTCTTGAGTTAAACGTATAAGCAAAACCGCATAAAAGTGGGGGGGTGTCTTTTTAAACACTTTCTTACAGCAAATACCTCTATTGGAGAGAACAATGACCCACACAGTTTTAAATTCACACAATAAAGAAGTCATCATAGGCTTTGATAAGCCATTCGTTATGATTGGCGAAAGAATCAATCCAACGGGTCGTAAGATTCTCGCTGAAGAGATGAAAAACGGAAATTTTAGTAGTGTTGAACGCGATGTCATTGCGCAGCTTGCTGCCGGTGCACAAATGCTAGACGTAAATGCAGGAATTCCTTTGGCAGATGAGCCTAAAATTCTGGCGGATACAATCAAGCTCGTACAATCTTTAACTGACGTTCCTTTAGCCATCGATTCATCAATTGTTGCTGCGTTAGAAGCCGGTTTAGAAGTTTATCAAGGTCGTGCTTTGGTGAATTCAGTGACGGGTGAAGAAGATCGTCTTGAAACTGTTTTACCCTTAGTTAAAAAATACGACTGTGCCGTGGTTGCTATTTCAAATGATGAAACTGGTATTTCTGAAGACCCAAATGTTCGCTATGAAGTCGCCAAGAAAATTGTAGAACGCGCACAAGATTACGGTATCAAACCACAGGACGTAGTGGTTGATCCATTAGTCATGCCTGTAGGCGCGATTAATGATGCAGGTAAACAAGTACTTAAATTAATTAGTCGCTTACGTAATGAATTGAAAGTAAATACGACCTGTGGTGCTTCAAACTTTAGCTTCGGCCTACCCAATCGTAATGGCGTAAATGCCTCGTTTATCAGCATGGCTATGGGAGCTGGGATGACTTCTGCAATTGTTAATCCATTACACTCTGAGGTCGTTCAAGCCGTTCGTGCTGCCGATATCATTATGGGCAACGATCCTGATTGTTCGCAGTGGTTATCGTGTTACCGCGAACCACCAGCAGAAGGTGCCCGTGAAAGAGGCGGACGTCGTCGTCGCTCTAGATCTTAAAATATCAAATAAACATTTATGGCAGATCCTTTAGACAGCGATCTAATCGCAATTGACCCAAATCAAGTGATGCAACTCACAGGCAGTTGCTTATGTGAGGGCGTAAAATACAAGATTGATGGTCCTGTTAGAAATGTGGTCAATTGTTTTTGCGAACAATGTCGAAAAACCAGTGGTCATCATGTTGCTGCGACTAAAGTAAATAAAGATCATCTCGCCTTTGAGAATGACGAAACTTTAGATTGGTATGAATGTTTACCGAGTGTTTATCGAGGTTTTTGTAAAACCTGTGGCAGTAGTTTATTTTGGGAAAACAAAAACGCAGCTGACAATGGAATTGCCATAATGGCTGGAGCCTTAGACGCACCGACCAATCTCAAAACTATTGGTAATATTTTTACCGAAGATGCCAGTGATTACTGTAAAGTACCCAGCATCGAATAAGTGGCTAAATAATGATAAAGCAGAGTTGTAAGTAATGAGTACCCACAAAATAGTTTTTACCCCATCAGGCATTCGCGGTGAAGTCGAAACTGGCACTGATATTTTAAGTGCAGCGCGAGAGCTTGGGGCTGATGTTGCTTCAATTTGTGGGGGCAATGGATTATGCACCCGCTGTAAAGTAAAGCTTAGCACGGGATCATTCCCCAAACATCAGATCGAATCTGATACAGATCATCTCTCTCCTATTTTAGCGACTGAACGCAAACAAATTAATGATGCTGATTTATCAGAAGGTTACCGTTTAAGTTGCCAAGCAAAAATTCAAGGTGATGTGGTTGTCGATGTGCCTGCACAAAGCCAAACGCACCAACAAGTGATTCGTAAAGAAGCGACTCAAATTAATATCGAGAATAAACCCGCAGTAAAAATGGTAACGGTGGAAGTTGAAGAACCTGAACTTGATTCTCCCAGCGGTGATTTAGAAAGACTCAAAGATTCAATAGAATTTGAAGCGGGTTTTACTCACTTAAAAATAGAAACATCACTACTACGCCAATTACAACCTGCCCTACGCAAAGGCAAATGGCAAGTTACCGTTGCGGTTTATGATGGTGAGCGCATCATCGGTATTTGGCCAGGCAAACAAGAAAAAGCATACGGTTTAGCAGTCGATATTGGCTCAACTACCATTGCAGGACACTTAATCGAATTAGCAAGTGGTGAAGTATTAGCCTCACAAGGATTGATGAACCCGCAAATACGCTTTGGTGAAGATTTAATGAGTCGTGTTTCATACTCGATGATGAACCCAGGCGGCGATGTCAAAATGACACAAGCGGTGCGCGAAGGTATAAATCATCTAGTCGATCAGCTTTTGATTGTAGCCAGTGATAATCCAGATAATAAACAACAAATTACTAAAGATTTAATCTTAGATGCAACCTTCGTTGGTAATCCGGTGATGCATCATATTTTCTTGGGAATTGATCCGGTTGAACTTGGTGGTGCGCCATTTGCATTAGCTACTCAAGAATCCTTAAAAATGCCCGCAAAAGATTTGAATTTGAATCTTGCTGCAGGTGCCCAGGTCTATTTACCTCCATGTATAGCTGGCCATGTAGGATCAGATGCCGCTTCGGTTGTATTGTCTGAAACACCCTATGAAGATGAAGCGATGACATTGATCATCGATGTCGGTACCAATGCTGAAATCGTTTTAGGTAACAACAAAAAACTTGTTGCAGCCTCATCTCCTACTGGCCCTGCTTTTGAAGGCGCACAAATTCACAATGGACAACGAGCAGCCCCCGGAGCTATTGAACGCGTTCGTATTGATGCCGAAACCTTAGAACCTCGATATAAAGTGATTGGCGTTGATCTCTGGTCTGACGAAAGTGGTTTTGCTGAAGCGGTTGGTGAGACTGGTGTAACAGGTATTTGTGGCTCGGGTATTATAGAAGCCATTGCGACCATGTATCTTGCTGGAATTATCAGCACTGACGGGGTTGTCAAAGGCGATAAAGCCAACATATCCTCACGTTTAGTTGACGAAGGAAAGACTTGGGCTTACAAAATGGTGGCGAGTCGCACAGATGACCCAAATAGCTTATCTGAGTCTGGCGTATTGATTACTCAAAATGATATTCGTGCAATTCAATTAGCGAAAGGAACACTTTACGCCAGTGTCATGCTACTCAAAGATAAACTCAACGTTAAACAAATTGAAAAAATACGTTTTGCAGGTGCTTTTGGAGCACATATCGATCCTAAGTACGCGATGTTGTTGGGCATGATCCCTGATTGTCCTTTGGATGAGGTGAAGTCAGTTGGTAATGCCGCAGGTACAGGTGCTCGCATGGCATTAACCAGCATGTCAAAACGGAGCGAAATTGAAAACGAAGTACTAAAAATGGAGAAAATCGAAACCGCGACTGAGCCGATGTTCCAAGAATATTTTATTAATGCGATGGCAATTCCACACAAAACCGATCACTTCAAACATTTAGCTCAGGTAGTGACTTTACCTGTTTTGTCTGATGCATCATCTTCAGTAGGTGACGAGGGACGAGCCAGAAGAAGACGACGCTCATCGCGTGGCGGTAGACCAAACATATCTCGATAGCATTTACTAAAATGTGGTGCTGAAGAAAAGCCGCAAACCAGCGAAATATCAATAATCGCTTTATCTGTTTGTAAGAGTAAACGCCGCGCATTGCGCAAACGCAAGCCAAGATAATATTGGGTTGGTGTGCAATTCAAATAACTTCTAAATAAACGTTCTAACTGTCGACGTGAAATTTTTACCAAACTCGAAAGTTCATCTGGGGTTAAAGGGTCTTCAATATTCGATTCCATCAACATAACTGCTTCGGTTAATTTTGGTTGGCTCGTTCCAATTTGTTGTCGTAAAGGAATTCTTTGTCTATCAGTCATACCTCGAACATGATCGATCAGAAACTCTTCACTGACAGATGCAGCTAACTGACGCCCGTGATGGATGGAAAGTAAATGATGCATCATATCTATCGCGGTTGTTCCACCTGCGCAGGTGTATCGATTACGGTCAATCTCGTAGACATCATCAGTGATATTTAACTGCGGAAATTCCTCACGCGTGGACGAAATATTTTCCCAATGAATAGTGCAACGGTAACCATCCAATAAACCCGCTTTAGCCAGTATGTAAGTTCCGGTACATAAAGAACCTAAAATAATATTGGGGCGATCTTGTTGTCGTAGCCATTTACCAATAGAGTCTGTCCAAGCATCGCGAATCTTGGTACCACCACAAACAAAGAGTGTTTCAAGATTTTTCACTTCAGAAAGCTTTTTATCTGGCTTAATTTCAAGGCCGTTACTGGCTTTGATGGCATCATCATTGGGAGAGAAAGTTTCCCAAGTATAAATCTCTTTACCAGAAACTCTATTTGCTAAGCGCAAAGTATCTATCGCCGCAGCAAATGCGATCATTGAAAAACCAGGCATTACGAGAAAACTGAAATGACGAATTTTTTGTGTTGTTTCGATATTCAATGGATATTTCTGACCTTTTTTGATATCAACTGATGATTAATTCCTAACTGTCGTCAGTATAGATTAGGTTTTAAATTTTCACCTAAATATTATTGAT
>CALJIH010000262.1 GCA_937974135.1 uncultured Cocleimonas sp.
AGTGATTGGCGCGCGCAAGGTATTACCTCTGTATTACACGAAATGCCAGGTGGTTATGCGAACAACACACTAGCGATGCAAGGTCTTGCTAAAAAAGCGGAAGCGGAAGGTGTGCAAATAATCTCTGGTGTTGAAGTCACAGGCTTTAAACAAGATGCTTCTGGATCAATTCAAGCGGTTGAAACGAATCAAGGCAATATCGAAACTGATTACGTGGTTATTGGTGCTGGCCCATGGGCAAAACAGTTCTGGGATATGTTAGATATGCCTAAAACTATCAGCATCAAAAACCCAGATACGGGTGAAATGACTAACGATATTCCAATGTGGGTTTACTGGTCATTACAAGAGGGTACACTGGGTGTTGATCCGAAATTACAAGTGACTAACGACGGTAAATTACCTCCAGTAATTCACGTAGACACCGATGCACCATTGCACTCTGATGCAGACGGTTCATTGATTACGGATGAGATGTGGGGAATCTACTACAAGCCTGACTTCCATTTCGGCGGAGTCCAAGGTGGTGCAGCGCCGTTTATTGTAGATAAGCATGCAGATACGGTTGCAGTTGATCCTTACGGACCAAAATCACCTGAGTTTATTGTGGGCGAAGAATTCACCAATATGTGGGTGTCAGCTTTAGCGCATTGTCAAAAGCGTTTTGAAGGAACGATTCCATTATTCAAGAAAGAACCATCAGGTGGTATTGGTGCATTCACTCCAGATAGCTTCCCAGTATTCGATAAAGTTCGCGATAACTGTTACATGCTAGCAGACTCAAACCACGGTTATAAAATGTTGGGTGTGGGTAAATTGGTGGCAGAAGATATCTGCGGTGAAACTTCAGCATTACTTGACCCATTCCGTTTCTCACGTTACGCCGAAGGAAAGTTACACCCTGTTTCAAACAGTCCTTTCCCTTGGAGTTAAATAGATAGAAAAAGACACCCCCCTACTTTTTGGCAGTTTTGGCTTATATTGTATTCTATTGAATATATCCAAGATGTAACACGTCGCCAAACAACGGCGACATAATCGAAATATCCGTTTTAAACAACAAAATGGTAAGTTCGCTGAGCTTTGCATAAATTCTATTTACGTTTTAAAAAACTAAAACGTAATATCATTCAAAAGTGGGGGGGTGTCTTTTATGAATATTAAAGAGTCTCTGGATCGATTTAAATTGTCGTTTTGGACTTGTTCTCAAACGCAGAAAACCAATAGAATACCCACCATCTCTTTATGGATATTATTTGAATTGCCAAATAGCCATAAATGATTACCACGCACTAACCTAAAAAATAGGAACATTAAATGTCAACGCAAAACGAAAAACCATTGTCAGATATTGAAATCGCTCGTAAAGCGGTTATGCAGCCAATTCAATACATGGCGGATAAACTAGGTATTGATGAAGAACACGTTATTACTTACGGTAAATATCGCGCAAAAGTTGATGGTAAATACATTGATTCAATTAAAGACAAGCCAAACGGAAAATTAATTCTTGTTGCTGGTATTACACCAACAGCGGCAGGTGAAGGAAAGACCACAACTTCTGTTGGACTAGGTGATGGTTTAACGCGCATTGGTAAGAAATCTACAATCTGTTTACGTGAGCCTTCATTAGGTCCATGTTTTGGTATGAAAGGTGGTGCAGCAGGTGGTGGTTACGCTCAGGTTGTTCCAATGGAGCAAATCAACTTGCACTTTAATGGTGACTTCCACGCAATCGGCGCGGCGCATAACCTACTTTCTGCAATGATTGATAACCACATTTACTGGGGCAATGAGTTACAAATCGATGCACGTCGTATCGCTTGGGGTCGCGTAATGGACATGAACGATCGTTCACTACGTCAAATCACAGGAAGTCTAGGCGGACCAGGAAATGGTTTCCCACGTACAGACAAATTCGACATTACCGTTGCTTCAGAAGTCATGGCGATTTTCTGTCTAGCAAACGACCTAAAAGATTTAGAAGAGCGTTTAGGTAATATCGTAATCGGCACCACACGTGATGGCGTTGAAATCTATGCCAAGCAAATCAAAGCGGTTGGCGCAATGACAGCACTACTTAAAGATGCGATCCAGCCTAACTTAGTTCAAACCATGGAAGGCACGCCTTGTTTCATCCACGGTGGACCATTCGCAAATATCGCTCATGGTTGTAACTCAGTAATTGCAACGAAAACTGCGCTTAAACATGCTGACTACGTGATTACAGAAGCCGGTTTCGGTGCTGACTTAGGTGCTGAGAAATTCTTAGACATCAAAATGCGTAAATCTGGCCTTAAGCCAGACGGCGCAGTTATCGTTTGTACACTTCGCGCACTTAAGCTACACGGTGGTGCAGAGCAAGCAGACCTTACTACCGAAAGTACAGATGCGGTTGCACAAGGTTTTGCAAACGTTAAACGTCATGTTGAAAACACACGCAAGTTTGGTATTCCAGTCATGGTTGCACTAAATAGCTTCAGCGCAGATACAGACGCAGAACGTGCAACATTCTTTAAATTATGTGACGAAGCAGGCATCACTGCAGTTGAATCTGATCACTGGGCACGCGGTGGTGAAGGTGCTGAGAATCTAGCGAAAGAAGTGGTTAATATGTTAGATACACAAGAGTCAAACTTCGATTTCTTGTATCAAGATGACGTGCCACTTTGGGATAAAGTGAAGACAATCGCGACTGAGCTTTACCACGCAGACGATATCATCGCTGATCAAAAAGTACGTAACCACTTTGCAACATTGCAAGAAAAGTACGGAAATCTACCAGTGTGTATCGCAAAGACACCATTATCTTTCACGACTGACCCATCAGTAAAAGGTGCTCCAACAGGACACGTAATGCCAATCAGAGAACTACGTTTATCTGCAGGTGCAGGTTTCGTTGTTGTTGTTTGTGGCGACGTAATGACCATGCCTGGGTTACCACGTAAACCAGCAGCTGAGAATATCTACGTTCGCGAAGACGGTGAGATTGAAGGCTTGTTCTAACCACCAAACCACTGTGCAGTAAGCAACGGGTCAACCCACGGGTTGGCCCGTTTTGCGTTTCAGAACCTTGTTTCGTTAGCTTTTTCCACCGATTGCTCAATTCTACAGGCGGTGCGAAAAGCCGCCCGGGCATTGTTGTGGCAGTGGTGTTGTGTGAATGGTGCCCATTCAGGGTGCTCGCAATTTGCTGATCACGCCCGTATTAACGCCAGGTTTATCAATAGCCGGATTGGATAAAAGTCTGCATCTGAGCACTCGAAATCAATAATCCCTCACTTTCTGCTCAATCAGCCCGATACTTAATAGAGAGACATTTTGTAAAATTCACACTGTGTAATTTCTATTGTGAAATTACTCGACCACTGCCATATATTAGGTATAGACATTGATACGCATGCCGGTGCGGGTGGAGTCAGCGCTCTATCACGACTGGTCAACCGGGTAATCGAACATGACTAAGAAATACAACACACTCATTCTGGGCGCATCTTATGGCTCTTTGCTTGGTACCAAGCTGGCAATGGGCGGCCACGATGTAACGTTGGTATGTACCGCAGGAACAGCAAAGCTGATCAATGCTGAGGGCACTGTGGTACGGTTTCCGGTTCGTGGCCGTGAAGAGGCGGTGGTTATTGATTCCGCTGATCTGCCGGGTGCGATCAAGGCGTCTGAGCCGTCGCACGTGAATGTTGCTGACTATGATCTGGTCGTGCTGGCCATGCAGGAGCCTCAGTACAGCAGTTCACCGGATGTACGCGCGTTAACTGATCGTGTCGCAGAGGCGAAGGTCCCTTGCATGGCAATTATGAATATGCCGCCACTGCCATACATAAAACGA